>JAVEYV010000049.1:0-11147 GCA_034003305.1 Spirochaetia bacterium
TCCGTTTCTCGGGTAATACGTTCCTTTGGCCTGAGCCGACGAAACATCTCTGCCGGAAGCGATGGCTTTTATGTTGTCGGGATTAGTGGAAAAGTAGATTTCAAAGCCTTCCAGATCGCCTGTTTTGGGTCCGAAGAGGGAACAGGAGCAAATCGCTAAGCCAATAACAGCAAAGAGCATGAGAGCAGACTTTTTCATACTTGTACACTCCTCCCAGCTTAGAGCTTCGAGGGTTGGGGAAATATGTACAATCGATATCATTCCTCAATGCGATAGGTAATAGTACCTAGTGATGAACTCGGCCGTCGGGCGCACGGCCACGGGAAAAGGCGCCGGCACCATATTCAGGGCTTGCCGATCCGGCTACACTGTCCAGGTGTCGACATCATTTCGAATTTTCCAAAACCATCGAGAAGCACTCTTTGTGCGAAGGCCCAATCGCTTTCTCATCATCGCCGCCGATCCCGAAACAGGCGAGGAGCTGGCCTGCCACTGCCCCAATCCCGGCAGCATCGCCGAATTCACTATTCCCGGAACGAGACTGATTCTGGAACGACGGCCGGAGGGTGGAAAAACAGCCTGGACCGCCGCGGCGGTCAGATACAGAGCTAGCCGGGAGACACGAGCTCCCCGCCATGCCGAGAGCGGATTCCGTGAAGCCATCGTGCCCCTCTACTCCGCCCGGGCGAACAAGGCCGCCGAAACCCTTCTCCTTTCCAGGCTTTTCCCCCGGGTCGACAGAATTCAACCCGAATACACGATCGGGGCTTCCCGTTTCGATTTCCTGGTGGAGGACCATGACGGCAGGCGCCACCTCATCGAAATCAAGGCCTGCTCCCTGGTGGAGTACGGAATCGCCATGTTTCCCGACGCGCCCAGCCTCCGGGCTTTAAAGCATCTGGAGGAGCTGGCCGAGCTTTCCCTTGCCGGCTATAAAAGCCATGTGGTGTTCATCATTATGCACGGCAAGCCTGAACGCTTTATTCCCAATCTGCACAGCGACCCTGCCTTCGCGGTAGCCCTGGGGCGATGCGCAGGACAGGTGGACTATAAAGCCTATGCGCTGCACGTGGATGAAAGCGGCAAAGCCAGCCTCGCGGATGCTGAAGTCCCCATCGATCTTGACCATACCGAACTGGCCCAATCCGACTCGGGCAGTTATATGATTTTACTCAAGCTTGACAGTCAAACCGAAATCGTCGTGGGAAGCCTTGGCGCGATCAAATTCGAAGCAGGCTGGTACGTATACTGCGGATCGGCGGGCAAAGGCCTTTCAAAACGCGTTGCGCGACACCGAAAGAAAATCGGCAAGGCTTTGCATTGGCATATCGATTACCTGGTTCCCCAGGCTTCCGTGATCAAGGCACTGCCCATCTTTTCCCATAAAAACCTGGAATGCGGCCTCGCCGCCGCCCTGGGCGAAATTGGACGCAAAGGCAGTCTGGGCGGCGCAGGCGGTAAGGGCAGTCTAGGCGGCAGCGCGATATCCCGCTTCGGATCCACCGACTGCGGCTGCCCGAGCCACCTCTTTCGTTTTGATGCCGATCCTATGAAAATAAGAGCGTTTTTGGATATACTATTCCGGTTCAGGCATCGAATATCCCTCGGGCTTGAAAACAAGGAGCGCTGATGATGGGCCCAGGTTCCGCACGCGGCAAAGGGTCGCACTTTAACCTGGCTCTCTTCCTGATCTTTCCTGTTATTTGTCCGGTTTCTTACGCAGTTGCTCGACCGCCGATACCTGGGTTTCCTGCCTTGAGGCACTGCGCTGAAGGAGATGCAATGAAGCACGAACTCGAACACGAACCAGCCGCCGCACCTGCGCCAGCACCCGCAGCTTTTTTGAACTGTGAAACCGTAAAAGCGCTCTGGTCCAAGACCTACAATACCAGCGGAAAACCCGACTGGTCCCATATCTATCCCTATTACCGCCCGGATATCGTATTCCAGGACTCGATCCAGCGAATCGAAGGCATCGACGAATTCATCGCCCTCTGCGAACGCCTTACCGACCGCTGCGAAGAACTGTCCATGGACATTCATTCCGTCGCCCAGGTGAGCGGCACGATCCACATGGAATGGACGATGACCATGCGGTTCAAGAAATACCCCAGCACCCCCATCTTCGGAGCCACCGTCCTGCGTCTCCACGAAGACGGGCGGATCGCCAGCCAGCGGGACTATTATGACCTCTGGGGGGATATTTTCAACGGCATACCCAAATTCAAGCCGATGTACCGCAGCTTCATGCGCAAGAAATTCGGATAAGGAAAAAAAATTCCAGCGTTGCCAGATAAATGCTTGAACGATTGCCCTAAGTCGCCCAACTTTTCGCCGAGCGAATACCTCAACCCGCATAACATCCTTAAACCTCGCACTCTTCTCTATCTCAAGGAAAGCCTCTTCTCTGAATCATTTTGTTATTGACCCGGCGAGAATTTGAACGTATTGTGAGCATAATTATGATAGGCGATAAAATTAGAAAAACGAGAAAAGCCAAAGAAATAACGCTGAGCCAGCTTGCTGAATTATGCGGCCTTACCGCCAGTTACATCTCCCAGGTCGAAAGAAACCTCGCTGAACCCTCTATTTCCTCGCTTCGAAAGATCAGCGCGGCGCTTCAGCTGCCCCTGTATTCATTTCTGGAGGAAACTTCCGAAGTTACCCAGGTTATCAGAGCCGACCAGAGAAAACAGCTGAAGCTTACTGACAGCAATATCGTCTATGAGTTTCTTTCGCCCTTCGGTCCATCCGAGCATGAAACGCCCAGCCTCGAGGTTTTTTATTTCTCGCTCAAACCGAAGAGCTGGACCCGGGACGAGTACTCATCCCGCGCGGCGGAGGAGTGCATAATTGTGCTGAGCGGCGAGCTTGTTCTCGATTGCGTCGATGAAACCTTTACCCTGAGAGAAGGCGACAGCATCTATTTACGGAGCAACATTCCCCACAAGGCTTTCAATCCGGGAGAAACGCTCACCACCGCGATTATGTGTGTTACCCCGCCGGTTTACTGACAGCATTATTATTCAACGGTGAGAGCGCTCGAAAAAAAGGCATTCATCAATTTATTAAGATCGCACAACGCCTATAATAAAAGAACGGACCGTCGTAGAGGGAGGATAGCGTTATGTCAAAGTTCACTTCGATAAAAGAAACCCTGCTGGAAAATACCTTTTTAGCCTATAAACGGGGACTCTTCGCCGGAACCTCCGGTAACTTAAGTTGCCTGGACTCGACGGGCACGAAGATAGCGATCACGCCCAGTTCGTACCCCTACGAAAAAATGACCCTGGACGATATCGTGATTATCGAGGCCGAAGGCGGGGCGATTGTTGAAGGAAAACACAAACCCTCATCGGAATGGCGCATGCACGCCGCTATTTACCGAGAGGTTCCGGGCAGCCGCGGCGTTGTCCATATCCACTCGCCCTATGCCACAGCCCTGGCTACGGCTGGAAAGGGCATTCCTCTCGTCCTCATCGAAACCCTCGTCTATATCGGAGGCGATGTTCCCCTGGCGGAATTCGGCCTTCCGGGCACCGAAGGGCTCGGTGTCATTGTCGCCAGAACCTTAAAAACCCGGAACGCCTGCCTCATGGCTAATCACGGCGCCGTGGCAATAGGCGAAAGCCTGGAACAGGCTACCCTGCGGGCTACCTACATAGAGGACGCGGCCAAGATCTACCTCCTGGCCCTCCAGGCCGGGGGCGCCGTAGCCCTCTCGGATGCCGACCTGGCAGCGATGCGTAAAAATTTGGGATATTAGGAGCCGCCGATGGAACGGAACGACCGCGATCTCGCTTTCATGCTCAAATATGAAAATGTCGCCTGGTACGATAGATCGGCCGCCCTTGTGCGCATTCTCGATAGGCGTGTGTATCCGGCGCAGATCCGCTACGTGGAGTGCGTCGATTATCGCCAGGTGATACAAGCCATACGGGACATGGTCACCCAATCGGGCGGCCCCTACATAGCCGCCGCCATGGCGATGGCGCTGGCAGCCCGGCAGATACAGGCTCAGGCCAAGAGCGGCGTCGATTTTGGGGACAAAATCGACGCCGCCGCTGCCGAACTCTCCCGCGCCAGGCCCACCACAATGGAAAAAATGGCCCGCATCACCCAGGAATGCGCCAGGGTGGCCAAGGCCGCCATGGCGGCGGGCGAAGCCCCGGACGAGGCTGTCTTTCTGCATAATATCGGCGTGATCAATCGGCGCTACGCGAAAAGCGCCGCCGAGGCGGTTTACCTCGTCGGCCAATTCCCCGACAAGGGCACCGTCATGACCCAATGCTTCGCCGAAACCATCGTCGGCACCATGGTCAGGGAGTGCCGCGCCAAAGGCAAGGAAGTAAAGTTCATCTGCCCCGAAACCCGGCCTTTTTTCCAGGGAGCCAGGCTCACCGCCTCGGTAATCCAGGACATGGGCTTCGACGTGACAATCATAACCGACAACATGCCCGGCTACACCATGAAGGCAAAAAACGTTGATCTTTTTACCTCCGCAGCCGACGTCATCTGCATGGACGGCCATATCGTCAACAAGGTGGGCACCTTCCAGATTGCCCTGTCCGCCTGGTACTGGGGCATCCCCTACTTCGTCAACGGCAGCCCCAATCCGCGCCACCCGAGCGTCGATACGGTGACCATCGAAGAGCGAAATCCATCCGACGTCCTGGAAGCCATGGGAGTTCGCACCGCCATGGAAGGCGTAAAAGGATTCTACCCCGCCTTCGACATAACCCCGCCCAAGCTCTGCAGCGGTGTCGTTACCGACAAAGGCATCTTTTCGCCCTATGATCTTCCGCGCTACCTAGAGACAGCATCGGGCAGATAGCCGGGCTTCGGCCAAGACAGGCGCGATGGCGCAGACAAGCCTCAAGATAGGCGCCACCTCGGTTCCCCACGCCGAAATCCTCAATATCATCAAGCCGGATCTGGCTTAGCAGGGGATTCGCCTGGAAATAATCGAGTTCTCCGATTATATGACTCCCAATATCGCCCTGATCGAGCGCCAGTTGGATGTAAACTTTTTCCAGCACCTGCCCTACCTCGAGTCCTTTACCGCGGCTCGAAAGCTTTCGCTGGAGAGCGTTGTCGCCGCGCTGGCTAAGAGCCTGACATCGGCGAAGGTCAAGGACTTTATACTTGCCACCTACGGCGGCGGAGTCGTGCCGGCGTTTTAAAGATTCTTTTTGCCCGGAGACGGCTTCGAGGCGGGGCTCGTTCCGTTGGAAGAAGAGCCCCCTTGGTTAGAGGCAGGGCCTTGTCCTGGTCCTGCTTCGGCTCCGGGCCCCGGGCCGGAACCTGGTCCAGCGCCGCCGGATCCGCCCCCGGGACCTGCTCCAGTACCGGTTTCGTTGGCAGAGCTCCCCGCATCTTTGGTTTTTTCCCGTGCTTGCCAGGGTTTTTCTGCTTCTGTTTCCCGCATTCCGGCTTTCCCCAGGGATAAAACCGCCATTTCGGCGCTTTCGCCCGACCTTATTCTTTCCGCGATCTGGGGCATCACCGAATCGAATTTTCGCTCCGTTAACGTACTGGTGATAAGATACCTGACAAGAGCCTGCCGGGAGCTTTCAGAAAGCCCGTAGGCCGCCTGGGCCGAAGCGGTAACCCCCAGGGCGGAAAAAGCCCTCGAAAGGATCGACGATTGTTTTCCCTTCAGCGTTGCAGAGCCGGAAGCTTCATCCAAGGCTGTTTCAAATTCAGGTTCTCCAATACCGGTCCGCAATAGCAGCAGAGCATTCTGAACAGCCCGGAGGGAATCCTTTTCTTTAGCAGGCAACAGCTCTCTTGTTTTTAGGTTTCGGACTATCGTCCGAAGGTAATCCATATCGGTACGAATAGCCATCTGAAGAAGCGGAGCTGCAATATTTTTTTTAGCCGCCTCTTCCAGCCTGGAAAGCAGAAGATCCTCCGAAAGGGAAAGCTGCTCCAGCTCCATAGCCGCGGCCATGATCTCGGCTTCGAGACCGCCGTAGGATTCTCTTATACTGGGCTTTCTAAGCCACGCTTCCACCGTTTCGGCGTGAATGGAGATTGGGGATATCCCGAGGAGTATGATTCCAGTGAGAATGATGCCTATCCTTGAAATTCGCCCTCTGTCCATTGTCTGTCTCCCTGTCCCCGGGGCTATGATCTATCTAAAGCCTCAAAAAACTGCTGGCTCCCCCGAATCCGTCGTCAACCGTAAGCGGAGACTTTGGATCGATGATCCATTCTTCTCCATCCAGCACAAAATTATACACATAGAAGTTGCCCTTGGGTAAACGCAACTCGATTTCCCAGGAGTCCGATGAGCCGACGCGCCTCAATGCGTAGGTTCTGTCGTCCCAATCGTTGAAACTCCCTGCCAGATGCACCGAATTTACTTCGGGCACACTGATTTCAAAGCGGATTGTCATGTGGTCGTTGTTCAGTTTCGTAAAGAAAATCCCCATACCCAGGCCGACAACGAAGAGCGCCGCCGCTGCGAAGCCAAGAATCGCTGTGAATACCGGCTGCCGCGGGCCGCCCGCATGTGATCTGCCTGTGTTCGATCCAATGATAGGAAAGGGAAGGAACTTTGAACGCCGCCGCTCTGTGTTTGCCTTATCCGGCAAGGCGGCCATAACGGAATTGACAAAAGCCCCCATATCCTCTTCTCGGCCTTTCGGCTGCAGGCCCAGGTCCCGTTCCATCAATAGTACCAAAGAACGGTAGCGGAGCGCGCAGTCCTGACAGCTATCCATATGGGCTTTGAGTTCCCGCAGGCTGGAATCGTCCAGATCGCCCTTGATCCATGAGGACACGATCGCCTGAGCATCATCACACTTCATCATTATTGTATACCTCCCGAAACCCTCGGCGGTTTCCGGGATTCGAGCATTTCTTTCAACGCCTTCCTTCCCCTGAACAGCCGCGTTTTCACCGCTTCCTGGCCCAGCTTGAGCAGCTTCGCGGTTTCGGCAACCGATAATTCGCCTATATAATACAACTCCATGGGAAGCCTTAAATCTTTGGGCAATGAGGCGATTGCTTTGATCAAGGCCTCTCCTTGGATTTTCATCAGATTTTTATCTTCCGGATTATCCTGCAAGGCAACCAGGGCGCTGTTAGCCGCGGACTGGGCCAGCTTTTGCTGGCGGGCAAAAAATCTGAATCTGGTCTTTACTCGATTCGCCGCTATGGCGAAGAGCCAGGCTGCGAAACTTTCGCCAAGCCTAAAACGATGCAGGGAAATATAGGCTCTGACTAAGACTTCCTGTGCCATATCCTCAGCCTCTTCGGCGGCGCCGCCAACCCCGGCAGCCTCAAGGCGGGAGCGGCAGAATGCCGCCAGCCGGGGGCCGTACCGGAGCACCAGGCTTCGATAGGCTTCTTTGTCCCCAGACAATACGAGTCGTATTGCCGCTTGTTCCGTGTCGTGCTGCTCTGGCATCGCAGTAAATATAAGCGCAATTCGAAGAAAAAAAGCAACCGCATAGCCTTGACCTGAGTATACATAGGTGGAGGCAGGAAATGAAAACGACAAAACATGCTTTGGTTATTATGTTTGCGATTCTTGCGGCGTTTATCTTTACGGCGGGCGCCTATGCCCAGGAAGAGGATATTGTCGAGCTGGAGGAATTCGATGCCCTGGATCATCAGGCTCTCATGCTCAGGCTTCAAACTACCTTCAGGATCGAGCTTCAGGTTCTGGAAGGCTATGTCGCCCAAGGGTATAGCCCCGGACAACTCTGGCTGGCCTTGGAGATTGCTAGGGAGCGAACCATGGGCTTGGATGAAGCTTTGGTGCTGGCCGAGGGCAGCGATGGTCACGGCTGGGGTCTGCTGGCGCAAAAGCTGGGCATTGATCCCGGTTCTGCCGAGTTCCACGGCCTCAAGGCGCGCTGGACCGAGCGAAAGGGCGAGATGCTGGGACAGCTCAAGCGGAACGGTGAGGGCGGGGTAAAACCCGAATCCCCCGCTAAGCCTGATGCACCCCGGGGATCGGATGGTTCGGGAAAACCTGAATCAGCCGGCAATACGCAGGCTTCATCGGGCAAAGGTCCCGAGCACTCTGGCGGCAATTCCAATTCTTCAGGCCAGGGCGGCAAAAAGTAAATAGCGTTAGCTGGTTTCGGCTCCAGAGGCTTGCTATACTGAATTCCGGATTGCGCCACATGGAGATATTCGGTGCTTTCCCCGAGGTTGCCGCATGCGCGAAGGCTTTCTGGAGTTAGACAAGGGAAAAATTTGGTATTCCGTCTATGGTGAAGAACGGCCGGGTACTCCCATTCTGGCTATACATGGGGGGCCCGGCTTTTTAAGCATGCCCCACGTCGTGAGCGATCTTGCCGAAAACAGGCCTGTCTACTTCTACGACCAGTTTGGCTGCGGCAGGAGCGACCGGGCACCGGATACAAGCTATTATGCGGTAGACCCTTATGTTGAAGAATTGGCCGAAGTGCGCAGGCGCCTGGGTTTGACATCGGTCTACCTAATGGGATTTTCCTGGGGCACCGCCCTCGCCTGTTCCTATGCGCTTCGAAAAGGCTTGACCGGCATCGCGGGTCTGATTCTCTGCGGGCCATACTTGAGCACCGCACGTTGGGACAGAGATCAGCGTGCCAATATCGCCAAAATGCCCGAAGCTGCGCGCAAGGCCATCCAGCAGGGCGAACAAAGCGGCGATTTCGGGTATAGCTATCAAAGCGCGATGATGGACTACTATACCCGGCACGTATGCCGCCTTTCACCGTGGCCTGATTGCTTGCGAGATGCTTTTGGAAAACTCAATCCCGAAGTCTACAATACCATGTGGGGCGTAAGCGAGTTTACCATATCCGGTACGTTGCGCGATTTCGATCTGGTTCCATCGCTTCGGCGGCTTTCGGTTCCAGTCCTTTTAGTCTGCGGCGACAACGACGAGGCCGATCCCAGAACAGTTAAAGAATATCAGCTCGCGTTTCCCGACGCCCGCATGGCGGTTATACCCGGCGCTTCGCATCTACATCATATCGAGAAACCGATGATTTTTAAAACGGTCGTCGACGATTTCTTGAATATAAATGAGAGGACAATATGAATAAAAGACTGACTTGCTCGATGTTTGTCTGCTTCCTGGCCCTTTCCTTCGCCGCCGCCGATGCGGGAAGCGAAGAGCTTATCCATGCCGCACAACCTTCGATCAGGACGATGGTCGCGGAAAAGTACGAGGCGTATAAAGCATTGCACGGCCTGCCTGAGGGAGCCGGTATAATGGTGTACCTCCAGACCCCCCAAGGCAAGGCTACAGCCGCGTCCGGGCTTCCCGAAACAGCTGATGAAACCTGGCATTATCGCATTGCCTCGGTGAGTAAGACCTTTACAGCGGCCTCGATCATGCTCCTCGATCAGCAGGGAAAAATCGATATCGACGACACCCTCACCGACATGATCCCGGGCAGGGATGTTCCCTACCTGGCGGACTCGCCGAATTACACTATCCCCTACAAGGATCGAATAACGATACGGCAGGTCCTGTCTCACCGGGCGGGGATTTTCGATGTTTTCAACAATCCCGTTCCCGAGTCGAGCGAGTATCCCTACGCCGGCCAGTACTATAACTACTATGTCTACGGCGAACTCAACGAACCTGACCATACGTTTACCGCCGACGAGCTCATAGGCGTAATCGCGGCCAATAAGCTTTCGACGGGAGAACCCGGCAAGGAATATCATTACAGCGATACAGGATACACGCTGCTGGCGAAAATCGTCGAAAGAGTGGCAGGTAAAAGCTACGATCGATTTTTGAAGGACAATTTCCTCTCCCCCCTCGGGCTTGGGCAGACCTCGGCGCCCTGGAACGGGAATGATTTAAATTTGCCGCCGCCCTATCTGACAGGATATGTCAGCGACGGAACCGGGTTTTTCGAAGCCGTCGAGGACAACATGTCGTCCCAGGTCGGACCAGGCAACATAATAAGCACGCCGGCCGATATGGCGCGATGGATCCGCGCTCTGCTTTCGGGTAGAGGGCCGCTCACCAAGGAACAGATTGCCCGGATGACGAAAGTTCCCGTCGGAAACGCCACCTACGCTCTGGGAATCGGCAGCACGGCGATAGGGTTGGGGCACAGCGGAGCCCATCCGGGGTATGTCAACCTCGTCGGATACAATCCCGATGACGATGTCGCCGTCGTGGTAGCCACGCCCTTCATAGACTACTCTACAATATCCGACCACTTGGCTTTCATCATCGATGTGGGCAGGGAAGCGAGGGCCCTGGCTGGGTATGCCGGTCAGTGGCCTCAAGGGAAATAACCTTAGGCGATCGTCACATCCGAGGTCATCGGGAGGTTCCCGCCTGTTCGAACAGATGCCCCATGGCGTACTGCAGCTCCACATCCACACCGGAAGCGAAGGCCATTACGTTCTCATAGGTTTTGGGAACCTTCAGTCCCGGCGCTACGCCGCCCGAGCCCATTTTGGAATCCAGCTGAACCAGCCCCGAGGAATCAATCGAACGCCCGAATGGATAGCCGATCCTGAATCCTTCAGGGAGCTGTATTTCGCCGCCGACCATTCCAAAGGAGCCGTTCGTGCCGTCAAAGCCGACAACCTTGCCCTGGGGAAGCCTGGCGATTCCCATCGGAATTCCCTCGCCCGAGCTTTTTGTCTGAGGATTGACCAACACGGCGACTGGACCGGAATAATAGGGTGACTGTGGTTCTATCATGATGTTTTCCACAATCGGATAAGCTCCGCGGTCTGAGACCGTGATTCGAAAGAACCTGCCATCCCTACTGTCGAAATATTCCTGCATCTCGTAAAACGATGGACTCGTAAAGAAAAATCCGCACAAGTCGGCGGCAAGCTGATCCGACCCGCCGTAATTGCCGCGGAAATCGAGGATGATGCCGGGAACCTTGGCCTCCACGAAACTCGAGACCGCTTCCTTGAACATCTCATAGACCCCGGTCGGATATCCGGGGTTCGTCAGTTCGAGTTCCATCCGCACGAGAATGTAGCCAAAGCCTTCAGGCAGGACGCGGTAATCGATCATGTCGGAGAATTCTGGCCTGGGCGCGAAATCGACGAGAGCGAACGAGGCTCCGTCGTCATCGGCCGCCATGAGGGTCGCGGAACGATTCGTCATCGAGCCGGGGTTCCGGAATTCCACGTCCACCTTCGAACCCACCGCC
>JAVEYV010000050.1:0-11116 GCA_034003305.1 Spirochaetia bacterium
ATCGACCTCATTGTCTCCGAACTCGATCTTGAAGGCTCCAAGCTTCAAAAAGTCATTCAGCCCAGCTATGACAGCCTCGTGCTGGAGTTCTACGGTCCCCGGGGACTCCAGGATGTCTTTATCGGTCTCGGCGCAGGTGCCTGCCGAATACACGGGATTGCGTCGTTGCCGGCAAAGAACGAAAGACCCTTGAGGTTTATGGAATGCCTGCGCTCCCACCTGCGAGGGGCAAGCCTCACCTCGATCCGGCAGCTGGGCAGGGAAAGAATCCTGAGAATGGATTTTTCTCTCTCCGCCGGCCAAGGCTATCGTTTGTACATTCGCCTTTGGAGCGGTGCCGCCAATATTATCCTTGCGGGTGATGATAACCTGATCGTCGATGCGATGTACCGAAAGCCCGGCAGGGGGGAAATCTCCGGAATGCCCTGCAACGTGGAAGAATTGGCAGCTGTAATGCCGCAGAGGGCCGACAAGGCCGACAAGGCCGACAAGGCTGCTAAGCTGGACAAGTTCTCTGTAAGGGAGTTAGAGGGTGAAGGTACCTTCTCTGAAAAAATCGCAGCCTATTATTCCGCCAAGGGCGGAGCCCTGTCCAGGGGAAGCCTTCTTGATAAAGTAGAGGAGCTGTACCAGGATCAGCGGGTTTTTCATGAAAACCGGATAAAAGAAATCGATGCCCTCGTCGCGGAAGCAGCCCAGGGTGCCCGGCTCAGGCAGATAGGCGACATTCTTATGGCGGGAACCTCGGTAAAAAAAACGGATGATGAAGCCGGCATAGGGTCAGCTCGCTTTATTGAAGCCCAGGATTTTTATACCGGTAAGACTATTTCCATTCAGATCGATCCGACCCTCGATCATATCGAGAACGCTGCCAGGTACTATGAAAAAGCCAGAAAAGCCGACTCCGGCCTGGAGGATCTCAAGCGGGAGCGAAAAAGACTGGATGCTTCCCGCGAAGCCTTGCTGCGTTGGAAAGAAAATCTCTTTGCCCAAACAGATCCCTTTGTTATCGCCAAGGCCCTGGAGCGCGGGGGCACTGTCAGGGAAAAGCCTAAAAAACCCTATCCCTGTCTTTGGATAGAGCGCAATGGATGGACAATACTGGTAGGGCGCTCAGCCAAGGAAAACGACGAGCTTCTGCGTCGGCATGCCAAAGGCCTCGACCTCTGGCTTCATGTGCGAGACTACTCCGGCTCATATGTCTTCGTTAAATCCAGGCGGGACAAGACCGTGCCCCTGGAAATACTCCTCGACGCTGGTACTCTGGCGGTCTATTACTCGAAGGCAAGAAAAAATTCCGAAGCTAATGTATACTATACCCAGGTAAAACATCTGCGGCGGATCAAGGGAGAGACCAAGGGGCTGGTAAGCCCCAGCATGGAAAAAAATCTTTTTATCCGCCTGGACGAAAACCGTCTTCGAGAAATTTTATCGTTATCTTCAGGAGGTACATAATGAATCGGCATTGGAAGGTTCCTCTTTTCATGCTGCTCAGCCTCAGCCTCGCCTCATTGGGAGCCGACACTGTCGAAACCTATACCTTATCCATTTTAAAGGGCCCTTCCGGAATGGCGGCCGCCTGGATGATGAAGGATCCTCCTGCGTCAGCAGGGGCTCGCGTGGATTTTATTGTGGCCGGCGGCGCAGACATAGTAACCGCCAAGCTTGTCTCCGGCGAAATACAGGGAGCAGTCCTGCCGCTGAATGTGGCGGTCAAGCTTTATAATTCCGGGATAGCTCTGAGGGCTCTCGCCGTGGTCGGGAACGGGATGGTCAAATTCATAAGCTCGGATCCGGCCATGAATTCCCTTCAAAGCATCAAGGGAAAGGAAATCTATGTCGCCGGCCAGAAAGCCACGCCTGATTATCTCTTTCGCTATCTCACCGGCAAGGCTGGACTTGTTGCCGGAATTGATTATTCTCCCCGGTACAACCTCGCCTACCCGGAGATGGCGGCCCAGCTTGCCGCAGGACGCATCGAGGCGGCGGTTATGCCCGAGCCTTTTGCTACTCAGGCAATGAAATTGAATCCAAAACTCAGGCAGGTCGCGGACCTGAACGAACTCTGGACCAAGGCTAGCGGCCTCGACAGCTATCCTATGTCCCTCTTCGTGATCACGGAAAAGCTTTTTGCCTCGAAAACGGACATAGTCGACGCGATTGACAAGGCCTATATGGCTTCGATAGCAAGAACCGTTCAGGAGCCTTCGGAATCTGCAAAGCTTATCGAGACACTGGATCTGGGCATGAGGGCTGTGATAGCCGAAGCCGCTATACCAAAATCGGCCTATGTGTACCTGCGGGCTTCATACGCCCGATCGAGCATTGAGGCGATGCTCTCGCTCTTCCTCGAAGCAGATCCGATATCGGTGGGCGGCAAGCTCCCGGACGAGAAATTCTATTATTAGGCAAGGATAGCGAAGAATGCGGCTCTCTGGCGATTCCACGGCCTCCCGGATCGAGACGGCCAGGCTGCGAAAGCAGAATGAGTTTAGCAGAAGACTCGGTTTCGGCTTTCTGGGAATCTGTGCCGCGGTTCTCGCGTGGCGCCTCGTCGCAGGCCTGGTAGGAACTTCCCTCATTCTACCTCCCCCGGGCGAGGTAGCCGCTGCTTTTTTGGATATTTCCGCCGCGCCAAGGTTTTGGAAAGCCGTTCTGGGCAGTCTGCAAAGGGTTGTCATCGCTTTCGCTCTCTCGTTGCTCGCAGGAAGCTTAAGCGGCACTGTCGCTGCCCTGAGCCGGGACTTCAAGTCCTTTATAGCCCCCCTGCTTACCACCATCAGGGCTACTCCCGTTCTGGCGCTCATTCTTATCGCCATGTTCTGGCTTCCTTCCTCCGGAGTGCCGGTGTTTTCCGCCTTACTCATGGCCTATCCGCTGATCCATAGTTCCGTCTGCGCCGGCATCGAGTCGGTGGATCCCGAACTTCTGCAGATGGCGGCGGTTTTTAAGGTCCCTTCCAAAATTGTCCTCTTCAGATTGAGGCTTCCCTCGGCCAGCCCGTATTTTCTCACAGGAGCCAAGAGCGCCCTGGGATTGAGCTGGAAGGTAGTAGTGGCCGGCGAGCTTTTAAGCCAGCCTGTCTTCGCGCTCGGCACGGCGATGCAGGACGCCCGGCTCTCCCTGGATACGGCATCGGTGCTGGCCTGGGCAGCGGCGACGGTTTTTCTCTGCGGCAGCAGCGAGTTTATCCTCGGGATTGCTGCCAAAAGACTCGAGAAAACGAGAATGGAGCGTCCCGCATGAGCCGGCATGGAACCCTGCTTTTAAAGGCTGAGGCCATAACAAAAAGCTTCGGCCCTCGCGAAGTCATTGCGGGAATCAGCGCAGACTTTCCCCGCTCTTCAGTAACCGCCATCCTAGGCCCCTCTGGCTGCGGGAAGACAAGCTTCCTCAATATTCTTGCGGGTCTTGTCCAGGCCGATTCAGGAAGGCTCTACGGTTTTCCCCAGGCCAGCTTTTCCTATTCTTTCCAGGACCCCCGCCTTTTGCCCTGGCTCTCCTGCCTGGACAACATTCTCTTCGCCCTTTCCGGCCTGGAGGATGAAAAACTTTCAAGGGAAAGGGCTCTTCGTTTTATTGCAGCCGCAGGACTCGAGAGCTATTCGGCGTTTAAGCCGCTTCAGCTCTCCGGCGGAATGCGCAGGCGGCTTTCGCTGGCCAGGGCGTTTTCCTACCCTTCGGATGTGCTTTTGCTCGACGAGGCATTCGCCTCGGTGGACCTGAAACTGCGAATTGAATTGATGGATCTGTTTTCCCTGCTCTGGCGCGAAGAGAAAAGAACGGCGATCTTTGTCACCCACGATGTTCAGGACGCTCTCTATCTGGCTGACAGAATCCTTGTCTTTTCTTCCAGACCGGCCAGGCTGGCGGATCTTCTCAGTATAGATTCTCCCCGGGAAGGCCGCCGCTACGGTTCCAAGGAGTACAGCGAACTGGAAGAGCAACTATACAGAAAGATTCTTTCCTGAGCCCAGACTAGTCAGGATAGCCTTGATTAGTTGGGAGGGGGCGAAGGGCTTTTCAAGGAACAGCGAGCCTGCGGTGAGACTTTTCTGTTTCGCGGAGGATAAAAATTCAGGGCCGAGGTTCTCTCTTTCATCCATCCTTCCAGAGATAAATACGCAGGGCAGGTTCGAGCCGGACGAATTGTTTTTCAATCGATCATAGAGCAAAAAACCGTCCAGGCCCCCCGGCAGGTTTATATCGATTACCAAAGCCTGAAAGACCTTGTTCTCAGCCAGCATAAGGGCTTCCCCGCCGTTGCGTGCCGTACTCACCCGGGCCCCTGCCTTGGACGCGATATACGCCAAAAAACCGAGAAGATCTTCATCGTCATCCACCACAAGCAGGAAGAGACCCTTGGGCAACTCCAAGCCCTCGCCCCGGGCCGGATCGCCAGACTCCGCAGAACCCTCAGCCTCCTCAGCCTCCGAATCTGCACCCCGGCTCTCGGGGCTGCAAAGAGGAAGCCAGAGGCGGAATTCGCTGCCCTCCCCTTCCCGGCTGATCAACTCAACGCCGCCGCCGCCGGCGCCTATGACAGAGTTGACGATGGCAAGGCCAAGTCCCGTGCCTTTGTGCAAGGCTTTCGTGGTAAAGAATGGGTCGAAAATCTTGTCGGCCAGAACAGGAGAAATACCGCATCCGTTATCGGCCACGCTTATGATGACGTACTCCCCAGGTTTCAATTCCTGTCCCCGCAGTCTGACGCTTTTTTTCAATTTCTTGCGGAGAGCGAAAACAGTAATTGAGCCGGAAGGCTTTCCCTGCAGGGCATCCCTGGCGTTTACCACAAGATTCATCAGCGCCTGCTCGATTTGAATCGGATCGATGATAACCGACAAGGCTTCCCGGGGAAGATGGAGTGAAAACAGAACCGATTCTCCCGCCAGCTTTTTAAGCATATCCTCGGATTCAATCAAAAGCTGGGATATATCGACGGTTTTGGGCTTATAGGGTTGCTTTCTCGAAAAACCCAGCAGCTGACGGGTAAGCTTGGTGGCCCTGCCGGTGGCTGCGCTGATGCCTTTGACCTCTTCATTTCCGGCATGTTCGCTTCCAAGATCCATGCGCAGCATTTCCGTATGCCCGACTATGGTCGTCAATATGTTATTGAAATCGTGGGCTATGCCGCCGGCAAGCTTGCCGAGGGCCTCCATTTTCTGGGATTGCAGCAGCTCTTCTCTCAGGCGCTGCGCTTCGGTGAGATCGAAAAATTCGCAGGAAAGCAGACGGCCGTACCGAGGGTCGTCAAAGCTCGAAATGGAGGCAAGAATTCTGAGGCCCTGCCCCTTTGAATTCTTCATGTCGAATTCCCTGCCCTGAATGGTTCCTTCCCCTGCCAGGGCTGCGTTCAGGGAATTCCAATCCGAACTGGAGACGAAATAATCCTTGAGAGAAAAACTGTCTTTCCCGGAATAAAAAAGCTCTCTGAACGCTCCGTTGGCTTCGACGACCCTGCCGTCGGCATCCATGAGACAGCGAGGGGAGAGACTGAAATTAAAGAGCTCCCGATAGCGTTTTTCCTCGGCGCTCAGCCTTTTTTCCATTCTCGCCCTGTAGAGGGCAATTTCCAATGTTCCGAGCAGGTCTTTGGCCGAAAACGGCTTGATCAGTATGCCGAGGGCTCCTTCGCCATCCTTTTCCAGATTAGGGGATGCATCCGAGAGATTCGCAAGGCAAATATAGGGAACTGTGCAGATCTGCGTATCCGTCTTTTGGTTTTTCGCAAGCAGAGCGAGCTCCGAACGGAGACTCCGGTCGGCGATGAGAAGATCGAAGGCCGTATCCGATGCGGCGGCGAGGCAGTCCTGAGCCCGGGAAAATACCGCCTCGGTCTCATACCCGGCCCTACCCAGGGTTTTCTGAATATCCAGGGCGAGAAGCGGGTTTTTTTCTAATAATGCTATGCGCGCTTTTATCGTTTTTTTACTCCGCGAGGCCGCAGATACCCAGAGGTTCAAGTTCGGCCCATCTACTATCGTATTATATAAAGTTGTTCATTTCCAGGCTTAGGACAAGACGCATCGTTTTTTCCAGGTACCCTGAAGCAGGTGACTTAACGCTGATATCGAATACAGCCAGTTTCTCGGCGCTGTTACTGCGATAGCGGACAAATTTTATCAGATCGCCTTCTCGCAAGCCGAATTCGTCGGCGGGAAGGCCCGGCCAGAGCTTGAGAATTTTATAGCTCCCGCCAGGCCCTCTGGAGCCAGATATATGTTCCAGGATCATTCCCGTCATGCCCTGAAGCAGGGCCTCAGAGGTTTCGCTTTTCACCGCACTGACCATGGGGCTTTTGGGCATCGCCCGAGTCTTTGCCAGGAGACGTATCTCTTTGTTTCCTCGCAGTATCCTGAGCGCGCTCAGCGAGGACAGAGGTTTTTCTGTCAGCAGGTATTGAGCCAGGGATAGGTCTTTCACCGGAATAGTATCGATAGAGAGGATTCGGTCGCCAGGAACTATAGCCTGTCTCCAGGGGAAAACATAGGAAATTTCCAGGCTCCCATCCAGGGTTCTGGCCAATCCTAACCCCAGCCATGAGAGCTCTGTCTGGCCCCCCTCGAAGAGCGAAGGAAGCAGGCTGGAAATCCAGGAAGGCGGAAGGGCGAAATTCAAGCCTTGAAAGCCGCTTAAGCCGGCGAATATCAGGCCGACCACCCTGCCCTCATCGTCCAAAAGCGGGCCGCCGGAGCTTCCCGGGTTGACGGGAACATCAATCTGGAGGGCGTCGCCCCGGGCTAAAATTCTTCTCCCCGGAGCGCTTATGATGCCCGACGCTACGCTGCTCTCAAGTCCTACGGGGCTTCCAATCGAATACACTCGCTGTCCCTTGGCCGGATCTTTTGAAGAATGCAGATAGAGGGTCCTCTTCGCCTGCTCGCTTTTAACAAGGGCGACATCCAGTTCCTCGTTCCAGCCCACAACCCTGGCGGGAATGCGGGCTTCAGGCTTGTCGAAGGGACGGATGCTGAGACTGGAGTATCCCTCGTACTCGGGATCTACCTCCGAGGAGATTACATGATAATTGGTCAGATAATAGCCCTGATCGTCCAGCTGAAAAGCGCTTCCCAGAACCCTGTCGGGATAGGCCAAGCCCCGCTGAATTTTCAAACCTTTGTCCACGTGAATCGTGACGACAGCCTCGGCCAGCTCCGCCAGGCTTGCAGCGGGAATGCTCGAAGGCTGAGCATTCGCCGTAGCCTCCTGAGCGGCATCATTCGGCGTCCTTGCCTTCGATTTTTCTTGCCCGAGCAGGGCGGACAAGCGCTCTACCGTGTGTCTGTCGCCTTTTTGCCTGCTTCGCTCAAGCCAGGCTTCAAAAAAAGATGTTTCAGGCTTGGGCAGCAGGGAAGCTTCAGGGTTTGCCGGGCGATCGAGTATCCTGTAGAGGTAATTCACCCCGGGGGCATAGAGCCCCTGGGCATACAACGCTTCACTCCTTCCCATAAGCACCCGCAGCCGCCGCTCTTCGAAGGAAGCGCCTTCGCTGCCGAAATACTCATTCAGAATCAGGTTTTCGGGAAGGGCAATGAGCGCCGCTCCCAGGGAGGAGAGACTCATCTCGGCTGAAGCCCATCTGCCCTCGGAGGATTCTTGCTCAAAGCGTTCGATCAATCCCAGCAAGGCCTCGTTTTCCAGGGCCGTCCAGGAGGCTTGAAGACCAGGCTCGTCGGGGACTTCCAATCGAAGCATGGAAATCGTTTCAAGCGAGGATTCGGGGTCTTCCAGGACGAGCGCCTTGAGTTGCTCAAGGCTCAGGCTGTGAAAGTCCCGTTTGGGCATTCCGGTCGCTGCGGTGTGAGCGCAGGAGTAAAGCACAATGCACGCCGAGAGGGAAAGCAGAAGATTTCGCGCCCCTTGGCTCATGGGCTGCAGAATCAGGCCTCGCTTGGCTGGAACGGTGGAGCTGTATCGAGGGCAATAATGTTCCTGACGTCCAAATCTTCCAGGGTTTCTTTCTGGATGAGCTCGGCGGCAAGCCTGTCCAGGCGCTGCCGTTCTCGGGACAGTATTTCCATAGCCTTTCCCAGGGCACCCTCAAGAAGGCCCTTGATGGCATCGTCAATTTTTCTGGCTGTGTCCTCAGAATAATCCTTGTGCCTGGCGATCTCCTTGCCCAGGAATATCGGTTCGTCCTCCTGACCGTAGGCTATGGGGCTCAAGCCTTCGCCCATCCCCCATTCGCAGACCATGGACCGTGCCATGTCGGTGGCCTGGCGCAGGTCCTGGGCTGTGCCGGTGGTAGTCTCGCCGTAGACGATTTTTTCCGCGGCATAGCCGCCGTAGGTAATGACAAGCCTGTCGAAGAGCCAGCCTTTAGACCGGGAATAATAATCCTTGTCGGGCAGCGAAAGCGCCAGGCCAAGGGCTCTGCCCCGGGGTACTATGGTGACCTTGTGCAGGGGATCTGCGTGAGGGAGGAAGTAATGAAGCAGGGCGTGCCCCGATTCGTGCACCGCCGTGGCCTTTTTTTCATCCTCGGTTATCACCAGGCTGGTCCTGGCGACGCCCATGAGTATTTTATCCCTGGCGTCCTCAAAATCATCCATCTCCACCGTTGTCTTGGACTTGCGGACAGCGAAAAGCGCCGCCTCGTTGACCAGGTTTGCCAGGTCGGCCCCCGAGGTGCCCGGTGTAGCCTTGGCCAGCTTGCCTACATCGACGGCAGGGTTAACGGGGATGCTGCCCATATGAATCTTTAAAATCGCTTCCCTTTCGGCCACGTCGGGCATAGCGACGACAACCTGTCTGTCGAAGCGGCCGGGTCGCAGCAGGGCGGGGTCGAGAACATCGGGACGGTTGGTGGCGGCGAGAATGATGACCCCGTCCTTTGTATCGAAGCCGTCCATCTCTACGAGCATTTGATTGAGGGTCTGTTCGCGCTCGTCGTGGCCTCCGCCGTAACCGGCGCCCCTGGTGCGACCCACGGCGTCCAGTTCATCGATAAAGAGTATGCAGGGGGCGCTTTTCCTGCCCTGCTCAAAAAGGTCCCTTACACGGCTTGCGCCGACGCCGACGAACATTTCCACAAAATCCGATCCTGACATATGGAAGAAGGGCACATTAGCCTCTCCCGCGGTTGCCTTGGCGATAAGGGTCTTCCCAGTGCCGGGCATGCCCACCAGGAGCACGCCCTTGGGTATCTTGGCTCCCATTTTGGCGAACTTCTGAGGGTTCTTGAGGTAATCCACCACTTCCATCAGTTCGTATTTGGCTTCTTTCTGTCCGGCCACATCGTCGAAGGTTATCTTCTTGTTGGGGTCTGTATAGCGCTTAGCCCTGCTCTTGCCGAACTGGAAGGCTTTATTGTTGCCCTGCATCTGCCTCATCATTATCCAGATGAGGAAAAATCCGAAAAACCAGGGTGCGAGCTCGAAAAGAATCCTTAAGGGGCTAGCCCCGCCCACCGCGCCTGAAACCTTTACGTTTTTCGTCCTGAGCTGGGAGAGCAGCTCGAGATCGAAGTAGGGAATCGAGGTTGAAAACTCAACCAGGGAACCGTCTACGGCCTTCAGGTACCCCTTGATCTCCTTCTGGTCCACGATCTGAACCGTATCCACCTCTCCCAGTTCAACATAGGAGAGGAAGGCTGAGTAGGGAATTTGGCGAGCCTGAGACTTGTCGCTGAAAAGGAAAAACGAAGCGAAAAGTACCAGCAATGAAAGAAAAACAGCCAAGGCTGCCTTATTGGCCTTAGGCGGACCGCCCTGGGGAAGTTCCGGGCGCCGGGGGCTTCGATCCTGCTTGTTGTCGTCGGACATCTAAAAATAAGCTCCTTTAATACGTATAACAAAGCTCCTGCCCTTCAAGGGTCCGGAGTAATCCCTGAATTTACACTGGCTGTATCCTGGCCCCTCCAAGGAGTTGGCGAGTACAGCGACGATGCCTTCACGATCCTCAACGATGGGCACGAGCTCCCGGTATCTGCCTTCGATACCCCAGGATGATAAAAGCTCGTCGATCCTTTTGTCTTTTCCGCCGGATCGTATTCTGTCGCCGGGCTTTCTGCTCCTGATTGCCAGGGGGAAGCTGAAGGTTCCCTCGGCCAGTCCGGTTTGCCCGTTGCTCCTGTTCCAGCAGCAAATGGCTTTAATTGGCCCGGCTTCGTAGGCGGCATCGGCGGTAACATGGAAAAAATACCCGCCTTCCGCACGAAAATCAAGTATAGGGAGGATTTGTACACAGTTATCATCGATTACCAGCCGGTAGTCCAGAAGATCGCAGGCCTTGGCGCCGGCGGAGACGGCGCGGCAAGCCTCCTGCAGTGCCCTGTATGAAAGACGGCTTTTTCCCGAAAGGCGCCGCAGGCAGAGGGCGAGAAGCCGAATTCGCAGGCTCTCGGGCAGGGTTAAAAAGTCATTTAGCCCAATGGAAACCGAAGGGTTTTCATCGCTAAAGCTGGCCTTGCCGTAGGTTTTACGAAGGAGCGCTGCCAGAATTCTCCCATCCGAAGCCAGCCTGGCAGCGGTTGTTGCAAGCCCCTTTCTCCATCCCCGGAATTCCCTGTCCAGCATCGGTACGAGGTATTTGCGAATTTTATTCCGCAGGTACACCGTGGAGTCATTGCTCGAGTCCGCGGATATCTTAAGCCCCTTCTGCGCAGCATAGGCTTCGATTGCGCTTCGCGGAACCGATAAAAGGGGGCGATAGAGTCCGATGGAACCGCCGAGCCTGCGGCGTTTAGGCATTCCCTTGAGCCCCTCGAAGCTCGAGGAGCCGAGAAAACGGCCGATAAGGGTCTCCAGCTGGTCGTCAGCGTTATGGGCGGTGCAGACAATGCTGCAGCCGTACTTCCGGGCTTCCCTGAGCAAGATTCCGTAGCGGAGCTCCCGGGCTGCTGCCTCGATGCCGATTCCTCTGCGCTTCGCCCTTTTTTCGATTGCCCCGGGTTTAAGCACGGCAATTCGCAAGGGCAGTTTGAGCGCTCTGCAATTTTCCCGGATCAGCTTCCGCTCCAGGGATAGTTCTTCCGCGGGCCGAAGGTTGTGAACCACGTGGAGTGCGCGCAAAGGTCCGGCTCCAAGTTCTGCGAGCGCGTCTAAGAGTTCCGTGGAATCAATGCCGCCGGAGTAAGCGACAAGGATGCCCCCGCCGGCGCCGGCATCTGCCA
>JAVEYV010000051.1:0-11097 GCA_034003305.1 Spirochaetia bacterium
TTGCCCGTACTGATTTGCGTAGATCGGTCAGGGTTTGTGCCAAGCTTTTCAGATCCACAGCACTGTCGTTTGATCTGTTGTCGTTTATATTCATTCTGACTCCATAAACAAGTTTATACAACAAACCTAAATTACTCCCGCTTCCCTTGCTTGTCAAGGACTTAAACCATAAAAGCTAGGCAAAAATCGCAGCCTGTGGTATTATCCTTCAGATCATCGCGCTGTGCAGTGCGCCAAGGAGCAGGTATGAGGAGTGAGGGCGCAGACCTAGAGATTCGCTATTGCAAAGAAGACATAGAGCCTGAGGCGGCCGAACGCTTGGTTGTGCGTATGCCCGAAGGAATGATCACCCTGAGCCCCTCTCTCGACGACAGGCTGCATGCCGAATATGAATTGCACGGCAACGCTTCGCATCTGCCCACCTGGAAAGCTTCCGTGCGAAGGCACGATAGAATCCTCATTATCTCCAACGACAATCCTAAGGATGTCTATACCGCAAGCGTAAACCTTGCCGTGCCCGCCTGCGTCAAGGACCTCGAGGTCCACAGCATGAAGGGCGAAATCGATGTAAGGGATTGCGAATCCGATATATTGGCGATTTCTGAGTTCGGGACTGTGCATATCCACGGGGGCAGGAGCATCGAGGCTTCCAGCGTCCAGGGTTCGGTAACCCTGCTGAACTGCGGCTCTGCCACGGTGAACACAATAGACGGCTCGGTTAAATGCTCCAAGATCAACGGCTCGCTTCATATCGAAACCCAGGGCGGAGATATCCAAGCTTCCAGGGTCAAGGGCAATGTGATCGCTCTCACCAAGGATGGGGATATTTCGGTTTTCAAGCCTGAAGGAAGGATACGGCTCATCTCCCACGACGGGGATATCGAGCTGGAGCTCTCGGGCAACTTCGGCGGCGGCGAGGCTACTACCTACTCAGGCGATATCAACCTCATGCTCGAGCAGGCTAACGTTGAGTTCCGCGCCGAGACGCTTTCTGGTCAGATCAGTTCGCCGGGCACCACTATCGCCTCGGGGGCTGGTCCGAGGCGATGCGCGTACCGGATCGGCGAGGGCACCAAGCGGCTCCATGTAAAGAGCGTGCTCGGCGACATCGAAGTAGAGTAAAAGTTTCTAATCCTTGGCAAAGAGCGCCCGTATCTGTTTTTTATACAATTCGTTGATGGCGTGCCGCTTTATTTCCTGTTTGGCCGACAGTTCTTTGCCGGGCTGGAAGGCTTCTGGAAGAAGGGCGAAACGGAATATCCGCTCGAAGGGCTTAAATCCGTTCTTCGGACTGACAAGGCTCGATACTTCAGAATCGATAAGTTCCTTCACCTCCGGCTGCTGTAAAAGCCCTTCGTAGTCATTATAAGGTATGCCGTTTTCCTGAGCCCAGACCACTAGGTTCTCCTGGGCGGGAACGATGAGGGCGGCCAGAAATTTTTCGTCCTGTCCCAGCACGACTGCCTGCTGTATATAACCGCTTTCAGCCATCCGCTGTTCGATGGGGAGAGGTTCGATATTTTCACCGCCCAGGAGTACGATTGTATCTTTAGCCCGTCCGGTTATTTTTATTTCGCCGTCATAGCTCAGCATCCCCAAATCGCCGGTGTTCAGCCAGCCATCCTTGTCCAGGATTCGTTCGGTGAGATCGGGACGCTTGTAATAGCCCTCCATCACTTGGGGTCCTCGTACGTGGATTACACCCTTTTGACCTGGGCCGAGGGTTTCTCCCTTTTCTCCCAGAATCTTTATCTCGGTTCCTCTATGAATAGGACCGACCGTGCCGATGACAGGGTGGTGCTTCAATCTGAATCCCAGCACAGGGGCTGTTTCGGTGAGACCGTAGCCCTCGAGAATTAATACGCCGATAGCGTCGAAAAAGCGGTCCACCGCGCCGGGCAGGGCGCCTCCGCCGGACACGCCGGCAATGAATCTTTTACCTAACTTAGCTTTTATCTTCTTGTAGACAAGAACATTGCCCAAAGCCCAGAGTGGAGCGAGAAGAAGGAAGGGGATGAGCGCCAGGGCGATCTCGAGAATCCGACTTCGGGGACTGAAACGAGGATATCGTCCTGTTAGGTGGTTGCGGAAATAGGCGAAACTCTCTCCGACTCCCACGAAGAAGCTGAAAAGAACCCGCTTGACCTTGCTCGATTGCTTGATGCTCTTGTAGATCCCATCTTTTACCGATTCCCAGATGCGGGGCACCGAGGGAAACCAATGGGGCTGAACGGCCTGCATGTCTGCCAGGAGAATGGAACCGATAGGCTTAGAATAGGCTACCGTAGCTCCCGACTTAAGTATTATGTACTGGAGGATGCGCTCGAAGGAGTGCCATATCGGCAGTACTGAAAGGAATACCTCGCCGGAATTTACGCCGATGAGCCCAGGAATGTAATCGGTTTGGTGCAGGAAATTGCCGTGGCTGAGCATGACGCCCTTGGGATCGCCTGTAGTGCCGGAGGTGTAGATGATAGTTGCAAGATCTTCCCTCGTGCCCTTCGCCACTTCCTCTTTGTAGAAATCTGGATGGCTTGCGAGATATTTTTTCCCGTTTTCGAGAACCGTCTCAAATAGATGAACGGCCAAACCCTGGGCAGCGGCTTCTTTCACCGCCGTTTCCTCTGCTGGGTCAAAAAGGAGGAGCGCTTCCAGCTGGGGCATTGTGGAGCGGGCTTCGAGGATTTTTTTAAGCTGCTTTTCGTTTTCTAGAATCGCGAGCCTGCATTCGCTCCAGGAGAGGATGTACGCAATCTCCTGAACCGTGGCGTCACAGCCTCTGGGCACATCGGCAGCGCCCAAGCTCATAATGGCCAGGTCGGCGGTGAGCCATTCCTTTCTATTGTCCGCTATCAGCCCGATCTTGTCACCGCGCGATGCGCCAAGGGCGCTGAGTCCGGCGGCAAAAGCGCTTACGGCATTAAGCAGGCTACTATAGGTCGTTGGCTGGAATACTCCCTTGCCATCCTTGGAAAGCTGGGCAACAACCGCTGGCTGGCTTTGCGCTTTTTCAATAAACATCTGAGGCATGGTCTGGGCCATAAAATCTCCTGGCGATAAAGAATATTACAAAATTACTATAACTGTCTTGGTGTCAAGTGTCAAATATATTATTCGTTTTTAGGGGCTTTTTTATGGAAGTAATGAGTATGTGTGCTACCGAACAGATCTATTTGAATTTTGGCAGTATTTAAAAAGGCAAAGGAGAACATGAATATGAAGAAGAAAACGGATAAGATAATGCTTGCGATTGCGGTGACCGCTATGATGGTCGTTTTCACGGCTTGCGCGGGTGGACCAATGGTGAACAAGTGGGGTGGCGAACTGAAGGTGGATAATTCGGGCACCAATGTCAAGAAGGCTTACCAGGTTTTGCATGAGGGAATGTATGTGCTGGAAGGAACAGTAAGACTGGAAGACGGCCAGCTGGTCGATTGCGATGTTGAAGAGATCAACACAATGCTGGTATGGGGGAATTTTTCGCTGAACCGAATCAGTAAGGACGAAATTATTAACTTGATTGGCGAGCATAATATACAGACGGGGCTTTTTAACGGAGAGGGGCCGGCTGCACCAACCCAATTCGCCAAATATGTCCAGGTCGGAGATGTCGTGTTTACCGCAAATTCCGATGCAACCGGCATGATTACCTACAGCTCCGGCACAACCGGGGAAGTGGTGTCATACTTAAAAAAGAGCGAAGACAACGTCGCCTGGTTTTTTAAGGAGATGCGTGCAGGACACTATTGGTTGCTGAAAAATGATAAAAACGTCTTTGAAAAAGTCGATATAGTGTCTTTCTTCAAGGATGTGCCCGGGGATTCTCTTGAAAAGGGCAAGAGCCAGAACAAACAGTATTCAAAACAAAGGGCTGATTGGCTTCCTGAAATCTACAAGCTTGAAGCTTTCTTTAAAAGAAACGGCTTCATACCCGGTAATTTTAAGCAAGGCCCGGATAAAGTATGGGCTATTGCGGATACCTCTACCGGCGTGACGCTGGCTGAATTCGAGGAATACTCCGGAATCCTGTATAAGGCATATAACAAATAAGCCTTTTTTCTTACTAGGAGAAGCGAGCTAGGGCTGTCGAAGGGATAGCCCTAGCTTAGTGGACTCGCCGTTGAATGTTTTTAGGCTTGATAATTCGATCGCCAGGGACCTGATCAAAATACCTAGCGAGGGTTGTGCCCATCTGCTCGAGGGAAGGCGAATTCATTATCTTATATTTAATATGATGGGCGAAGGTAAACTGTTCACAGTAGTAAGAAAAAAAGCGCCGGGAACTTTCTAGCTGCCAAGCCTCGGGCAGGTAGAGTTCCACCAACTTGAGAAAACGAAGACCTATTTCCATTCTATCAATATCCTTGATTGTTCCAGGAGCAGTTAAGCCTGCCAAGGGTCTTGAACGGAGCTGGGCGAATATCCAGGGTTTTCTCACCGCCTCTCTTCCTATCATGACCGCCCAAGCCTTTGGATTATCAGAATCGGTCTTTTCTGTCCCCGTTCCCATGAGCATATCCAGCTGGCCGGCATCGACTATATCGCCGTTGGCCACCAGAGGACAGGAAATATCTTGCGCGAGGCGCAGGGTATAGTCATGGCGAGGGCTTCGCCTGAACTTCTGGCCGTCCGTCCTGGGATGGAGGCTTAGAAAATCCAAGCCCTGGTCGGCCAGGGCTTGGCAGAAGGCCAGGAGCCGCGGGTAATCCTCATCGGGGCCCATTCTTACCTTGGCCGAAAGGATTCCCTGCCAGGAGGCCCTGGCCGCCGCCACCAGGTCGGCAGCCTTGGTGGGGTCGGAACTCCAGGCGGATCCGCCTCCCGATTTCCGAATATGGGGAGCGGCACAGCCAAAATTGATGTCCACGCCCGCCGGCAGGACTTCCTCCGGCCTGTCCTTGAGGCGAATGCAGGCCTCGGCCAGATTTTTAGCGCTGCGGGCGTAGAATTGCACCGAGGTGAGCTTCGGATTAGGTCTTGGATCGGTGTAGTCTGTCTCGAAGGGGGCGTTGGAAATATAGGCTTCGGCGCTGGCCATTTCGGTAAAGGCATAGTCGGGACTGCCTAATTCGTCCAGAAGAGTTCTGAAGGCGCGGTTGGTGATTCCCACCATGGGAGCGAGAAGGAGGGAGTTCTGGGGAAATGGCAGCATAGAATGGATAGTATCTTTCATTGGATGCAATGACAACCGGGTTTTCCCGACGAGTTGACTTAAAAGGGCTGTTGGTATATAAAGTTCGAGCGCAATTCCCCGATTCGGGTCCTTAAGCCGGGGGTATGTGTTTCGCAATGAGGATCCAAGTTCTCTTAACTGTTTCAGGAGGAATCCGTGAGCGTCAAGATAAGGCTCAAGAAATTCGGTGCCAAAGCCCGTCCCTACTACCGCATTGTCATTATGGACAGCCGCTTGCCCCGCGACAGCAAGACGATAGATGAGATTGGTCTCTATCATCCCATCGAAGCCGAGGACAAGCAGATCAGGATCGACGAGGCAAAGGCTAAGTTCTGGCTCGCCCGGGGCGCCCAGCCCAGCGACACTGTCCGCGCGCTTCTCAACAAGAAGAGCATCCAGGTCAAATAAGCTGCGGCTTCGCCGTTGTCCGATCGCCGGAGGGCAAAGCCGTCCGGCGGCCTGTTCTTTTCTTTTCTAAGGAGAATCACGTGGAACGCGACTTAGTCGAGTATATTGTCAAATCCTTGGTCGACGAGCCCGAAGCTGTCGATATCAAGGTTATCGAAGGCGAAAAGTCTACAATATTAGAACTCAAGGTGGCCGAAGGGGATATCGGCAAGGTGATAGGCAAGAACGGCCGCATCGCCAAGGCTATCAGAACCATTCTTTCCGCCAGTGCCAACGCCCAGTCCAAGCGAGTGATCCTGGAGATTTTGGACTGATATTTGTTTAATGAATGACATATCTGACAAGGAATTGCTGGCGGTCGCCAAGCTCGGCGCTCCGCGGGGTCTGAAAGGGCTGCTTAAGGTTCACAGCTATTCCGGAGATTTTTCCCATATAGAATCCCTCAAAGAAGTACTCGTTGCGCCTGACGGCGAACCCGCTCGGGGCAGGAGGCTCAAGGTGAGCCTTGTCGAGGCGGTAGATCGAGGCCTGGACCTGGCCTTTTCCGGCTATGAATCGCCGGAAAAGGCCAGGGAACTGACGGGATTGCTCCTTTACCTTCCCAGGGAAGAGGCGAGTCCTTTAAGGGATAATGAATACTACATTCACGACCTAGTCGGTCTGCGGGTCGTAAGCGAGGGCCTGGAAGTGGGCCTCGTCGAAGCTGTTCTGGACGGCGGGGCTGATCCTCTCCTGGAAACGCGCAAGACTGGTTCGGAGACGAAGTTTCTTATCCCGTTCCGAAAGGAATTTGTCGGGAAACTGGATTTGAAGGGCAAAAGCCTGGAACTTTTGGCTGGATGGCTCCTGGAATGAAACTGACCCTGCTGAGCTTGTTCCCGGAGATACTTAAGGCCTATTTTGAAGCTTCGATCATGAAACGCGCCGTGGCGGCCGGCCACGTTGAGTATGCTCTGGTCAACATCAGGGACTACGCCACCGACAAGCACCATAAGTGCGACGACGAGGTTTTTGGGGGCGGGGCAGGAATGCTCATGAAGCCAGAACCCCTGGATAAGGCCTTGGAAGCCGCTGGATCGCCGGCTGTTCGCACCGTATTTGTCACGCCTTCCGGAAGGCTTTTGACCCAGTCCTATGCTCAGGAGCTTTCGCTGGAGAAGGAGTTGGTAATCCTCTGCGGGCGTTACGAAGGCGTGGATCAGCGGATAATCGACCGAAGAGTTACCGATGAAATTTCTATCGGGGATTACGTTTTATCCAGCGGCGAGGTGGCGGCCATGGTTTTGGTGGACGCTGTCTACAGGCTCAAGCCCGGGGTAATCTCCGGGGAATCGCTGGATGAGGAGAGCTTTTCGAAGGGACTGCTCGAGTATCCCCAGTATACACGCCCGGCTGTTTATGATACTATTCGGGTTCCCGACGTTGTTCTGTCGGGCAACCATGCACAAATCGCACGGTGGAGGCTCAAGGCAAGCGTTCTCAAGACGTTGGCCTACCGCCCCGAGCTTCTTACGAAAGACAATCTGGCGCTCGATGTAGCCCAGTTGTTACGCGAGGCAATCGATGAAGGGGGATGGCATGAACCTGGTACAGTCCATTCAAGCCGAACAGATGAAGAGTGAGCTCCCCGCGTTCAAGGTGGGCGACACCGTACGCGTGAGCTTCAAGATCGTTGAAGGTAAGACCGAACGCATCCAGGCCTATGAGGGTCTGGTCATTGCCGTCAAGAACGCCGGCATAGGGAAGACCTTCACTGTAAGAAAGAATTCTTACGGTGTCGGGGTTGAACGTGTGTTCCCCCTCAACTCGCCGAGGGTCGAGAATGTAGAGGTACTGCGCAGAGGCAAGGTTCGCAGATCCAAGCTCTACTATATCCGCGGCAAGGTGGGCAAGAAGTCCAAGGTTAAGGAACTTATCGTTTCCAGCAAGAAGGACGAAAAGGCCGCCGCTCCCGTTGCTCCCGCCGTCAAGGCATAGAAGCATAGCGTTCGGCTTAAACGGGCTGCCCCTTGAGGGCAGCCTTTTTTTATGCCCCGCAGATTGAAGCGGTACATGATAGTTGCCCCGTTATGCTTGTATGAACGAGGTGCTTTCTTCCACCGGCTTTGGCCGGGCGGGAGAGGATCTCATCGCCTCCATCCTTGTATCCGAAGGCTGGAAGCTCCTGGAAAGGAACTATAGGGCCGGCAGGGGCGAGATTGACATTATAGCCGAACGGGGAAACCTGATCGTTTTTATCGAAGTAAAGCGGTGGAGAAGCCTCGGCTGTCTGGACCTGTCCAGGGCTGTCAATGCCGATAAAATTCACAGGATTATCGAAACTTCTAAGATTTATCTGTCTACGTATCGAAAATATAAGAACCGTAGAATTCGATACGATGTTATTTTCCTTTTCCGCGACGGAATTCCGATGCGATACGAAGGAGCGTTCGACGAGACAGTATGAATAAAAAGGAAACAGCCCGCAGGAATTCCTTGGACTGGGCAGGGAGCAGTCCGGTCGAGGGTGCAGCTAAAGGTCCTCCCGGCGCAAAGGCTCAGACGGATGTATACAAGGTCCTCACAATGCGTCATAAATTGAATGATGACAGTTATGTGGACGGAGCTGTGACAAGAATTGCCAGCTTTTTGACTAATCGATTGGAAAAGAAGGAAAGGGATGGAGAATAACGGAAAAAATCCCTCGGGACGTCAGGGCGAAGGATCGAGAAGGCACAATTCTCGCCAGGCTCAAGCCAAGCACGCACGTCAGGGTCATGGGCAGGGAGCCAAAAGTCTGCGGGACAGTTCTACACTTGGGGTTCGAAAGGAAGAGAAAAAACCGAGTCAGCCGCCCAAGGAATGCGCCCTCTGCGGCAAGCCGATATTCGATCTGGCTGGAGCCTTGGCGGATAAGGAAAGCGGCGCTCCGGTCCATTTTGACTGTGCCCTGGAAAGGATTCTTGCGGCCGAGCCGCTTGAAGCAGGCGAAAAAATCGTGTATCTCGGCGCCGGCTGTTTTGGGGTTGTTGAATACCGAAAGGGCAATGATGGCGGATTTATCGTAAAGAGAAGGATTCGCTGGGAAAAAGAGGGGGAAAAGCAACTCTGGCGAAAGGATCTTTCTTCATACATAACCAGGATATGAACACTGCCATGAAGCCTTCTTCAAGCCTGGAGGATAGCGTGAAATGAGCAGGGCTTTTGTAGATGAAGACTCCGGTTCTGACGAAACCGATGACATGCATGAAATTCCCCTTCCTATTGCTCCGGGGATGAAAAACTATATGACCCCTGAGGGCGCTCTTCATATGATGGAAGAACTTCGCAGCCTTATCGAGGTCGAGCGGCCTAAAGCCGCCGCCGTATTGGCCGGTGTTGAGGCGGAAGCCAAGGCCGGGCCTCTCAGGGAAATTTCTCTTATCGACCGGCGAATTTCCTATCTTAGCCGCATGAAGGCTTCCCTTGAGGTGGTAGAGCCCCCTCCAAGCCTCGAGCGCGTGGTTTTTGGCCTTGTCGCCCGAGTCAAGGACGAAGCTGGGAAAGAAGCCTCCTATCGCATCGTAGGCGTGGATGAAAGCGACCCCGAGCGCGGGCTGATCAGCTGGGGGAGCCCCGTGGCCAAGGCTTTGATTGGCAGGTCCACTGGGGATCGGGTGCTGGTCAAATTGCCCCTGGGAGAGCGTAGGATGAAGATCATCGGCATCGAATACGCTAAGGAATAATGAACCGTAGCCCCGGTATTTCCGATTCTCCGTCCGACGGTCCTATCTTCACCGAGCATCCTAATCCTTCCTGGGCTCGGCGATCCTGGATTTCTCTGGACGGCCTATGGGATTTTTCCTGGGGACCTGAGCCCTGGATGGCCTATGTCGGCGATGCATGGAAAGGATTCGCCGGAAGACCCCGGTCAGAAAAGAGCAAGGTACAGGAGCGGGAACAGCTGCCGCAGCAGCAACGGCAACAGCCCCGAGAGCAAATACTCGTCCCCTTCCCCATAGGGAGCGAAGCTTCGGGAGTGATTACGAAGGATAAGGGAGTCTGGCTATATTCCAGAACCTTCTTTCTTACTGACAAACCGGGAAGGCGCTGGATACTCCATGTGGGGGCCTGCGATTACGAAGCCCGGATTTTTGTCAACACCAGAGAAATGGCTGTGCACCGAGGAGGGTATTCCTCTTTTTCGGTAGATATTAGCGATGCCAGCAAGGCCGGCAAAAACTCTCTTGAAATTCTGGTTAAAGACTCCCGAAGCCCATTCCAGGTGCGGGGGAAGCAGAGCTTCCTGCCTGTCCCTTTTCTGGTCTGGTATTCAGGTTGTTCGGGTATTTGGCAGAGTATTTGGATAGAGGAGACAGGGGACCAGAGCCTTGCCGGCGCAAGGCTGGAGCCGGATTTCGATAGAGCGTTGGTCCGGGGCAGGGCATGGCTAGACTCTGATGCTTGGAGGCTCAAAGGGCGGCCAGGGGAGCCGAGCGGCAGCGCTGAGGCAATGCCTTCGCCCGAAGCCCCGCTTAGACTGGAGGTCTGCCTCAGGCATCCCGACGGTTCCCAGACCTGCCTGACAGCCTCTGGTCCTGATAGGGAAGGCTGTTTTTTCTTCCAAGTCGGATTTGACGTTGTGGGGGGAGCCTTCTGGTCGCCCGAGAATCCGATCCTCCATCCCATTGTTTACAGGCTTCTGCGGGGAACTGAAATCCTGGATCAGGTGGAGAGCTATTTTGGGCTCAGAAAGATAGGCCTCTGCGGCGGAAAATTCCTTCTAAACGACGAGGCATTGTACCTGCGCTTTGTCCTCATCCAGGGCTATTATCCCGGAGCTTCCTACGCGGCGCCGAGCAGGGAGGCGATGGAGAAGGACATCCTTGCCGCCAAGGCCATGGGTTTTAACGGAGCCAGAATTCACCAAAAAGTTGAGAGCCCCTACTTCCAGTATCTCTGCGACAGACTGGGCTTCCTTGCGAGTTTCGAGATGCCCTCTTTTTACCTGCCTTCCCGCAGGGCTTTTGTGGACTATGAAGCCGAACTGCGTTCCCTCATCGCCAGGGACATGATTCATCCCTCCTGCGTGCTGAGGATTTTATTCAACGAAACCTGGGGCATCTGGGGTATCTATGGCCGAAAATCCCAGACTCGGCGCTTCGTCCTGGAGATGGTAGCGCTTGCCCAGGCTTTGGACCCCACGAGGCCGGTCATCGACAACTCGGGCTGGGAGCATCTTACAGGGGATATGATCGATATTCATCATTACTTTAAAAGTCCGAGCCTGGCCAAAGCTTTTTACGAAGCTGTCAAAAGCAGGGATCCGACTGTCCTCCATGGTTTTTCTGTCTCCAAGGTCCTGGCCTTCAATCTATTGTATCAGGTGGCGACGAAAACCCGCAGTCTCTTCGTGGATCGCGATGCGCAGATTGGGGACAGGCCGCTTTTTTTAAGCGAATACGGGGGTTTCGGCTGGTACAAGTCTGAAGGAAAGGCCGAGACTATCGATCGTATCAGGGAGTACACGAAAGACGCCCTGGATTCAGGAATATTCT
>JAVEYV010000052.1:0-10985 GCA_034003305.1 Spirochaetia bacterium
ACGGCGCCCACATATTCGGCGGATTACATTCTTCCTTCGATCTTGAAGGAATCGACACCGATCTCCATCAGGCGGGGAACATAGTCGATAAGCAGAAGATCGTCGGGCGAGAAAAAATAACCCTTGCCCAGGTCGCTGTCGTAGAGCCTCCGACAGGCCTGGGTGCAGGCTCCCCGGTTGGCGCTCTTTCCTCCGAGATAGGAGGAGAAGAGGCAGAGTCCTGAGGCGGAAACGCAGAGAGCCCCATGGACGAAAACCTCGAGTTCCATGCTCGTGTTCTGTCTGATGGTCTGAATTTCCTCCAGGCTCAGTTCCCTCGCCAGTACGACACGCTTAAAGCCCTGCCTTGAAAGAAAATGGCAGCCTTTTGACGAGGAGAGGTTCATTTGTGTCGATGCGTGCAGCGGAAGCGCCGGGAAGTTCTCCCTGGCCATCTTGAGTATGCCCAGGTCCTGCACGATTACCCCGTCAGCCTTGAGACGGTTTAAATACTGAAGAAGCTGGAAGACCCTGTCGGTCTCCCTCTCCTCAAAGACGGTGTTCACCGTTACGTAGATTCGCCTGCCCCTGTCGTGGGCTGCCTGAAGTGTGGCTTCGAATTGGTTGAACGCGAAGTTGGCGCTGCGCATCCGGGCGTTGAAAGATCGCAGGCCCAGGTAGACCGCGTCGGCACCTTCGCTTATCGCGGCGTCCAGCGCCTCGGGAGAACCTGCGGGGGCAAGTAGTTCAGGGATTTTCACATCAATCTTATAGGCTGAATCTTCCCCCTAGATCAACCCGTCTCGGATGAGGGGGGGATTATCCGAAGTTTTTTTGAGATAAGAGCTTAGAAGTATCGCGCCTAGCGCAGCGGCAATACTGGAGGGCCCTTCAAGTCCTTTTACCGCTACGCTTCCTCCCTGCTGCGGGACTTTTTCGGCCTCTTTGCCGGGTATAGCCTCTAGAACTTCGTGACACTAACAGAGAATTTCTATATAGTATCGACTGCGACAATTCCTGCTTTTCGGAGAAACCCATGGATCTTCACAAGACCAGAAACATCGGCATCATGGCCCATATCGATGCCGGAAAGACGACAACCACCGAGAGAATCCTCTACTACTCGGGAAAGACCTATAAAATCGGCGAAGTCGATGACGGTGAAGCGACCATGGACTGGATGGATCAGGAACAGGAACGCGGCATCACCATCCAGAGCGCCGCGACAACGACCTTCTGGCATGAGTACCAGATAAACATCATCGACACCCCGGGGCATGTGGATTTTACCGCCGAGGTTGAACGATCCCTGCGGGTACTGGACGGAGCGGTGGCTGTGTTCTGCGCCGTAGGGGGCGTCGAACCTCAATCGGAGACGGTTTGGCACCAGGCGGACCGTTACAAGGTGCCCCGCATGGCTTACGTCAATAAAATGGACAGGCTGGGGGCAAACTTCGACGCTGTCATCGCAGACATGAAGACAAAGCTGGGAGCCTCGCCCTTACCGGTCTCCGTGCCGATAGGCGCCGAGGGCGGCTTCGAGGGAGTGATAGATCTGATTGGAATGAGGGAGCTCCGCTGGAGTGATGATGGATTGACGATGACCGAATCCCCCATAGCGCCCGAGCGTTCCGACGATGCCCATTCGCGAAGGGAAGCCCTCATCGACGCGCTTTCGGCCTATTCAGACGCCATTACCAATCTCTATCTGGAAGGTTCGGAGATACCCACAGAGCTCATCAAGGCAGAAATCCGGAAGGCTTGCATCGGCCGGCACCTGGTGCCCGTGCTCTGCGGAGCATCCAGGCGAAATATCGGCATCCAGCCCCTCATCGATGCGGTCGTGGATTTTTTGCCCGCTCCTGACGAGGTCGAGCCCGCAAGGGCCTTTCACTTAAAGAAAGAAGAAGATCTGGAAGTGCCCTGTGTAAATACCGGCTACCCTCTCGGCTTGGTATTCAAGGTCCAGTGGGACAGGGAGGCAGGCCCCTTATGCTATGTGCGCATGTACTCCGGGGCTATCCATAATTCCAGCGTCATATTCAACGTTTCCAAGAAAAAAAGGGAGCGCATCACCAGGCTGTTGCGGATGCACGCCAACAAGAGCGAACCCCTGGACAGCGCCGAGGCGGGGGATATCGCCGTGCTGGTGGGACTGAAAAACGCCCAGACCGGGGACACTATCGGCACCGAAGGCTGGCCTGTGATCCTGGAGCGCATGCACTTCCCCGAGCCTGTAATTTCCGTATCGATTGAACCGAAGACTCTATCGGACAGGGAAAAACTCAAGGAAACCCTGGACATTCTCTCCCGGGAAGATCCTACCTTCACGACCAAGGACAACGAGGAAACCGGCCAGCTGATCATCTCGGGCATGGGTGAACTCCATATCGACGTGCTGGTCACCAGGATGATCAGGGATTTCAAGGTGCAGGCCAAGGTGGGCAACCCCCAGGTCACCTATAGAGAGTCAATCACCAAGGAAGTGCGTCACCGAGAGGAATTCTCCAAGGTGCTGGCGGGCAAGGAAAATAAGGCAGCCTTGACGCTTCTGGCCTCGCCCCTGCCCAGGGGAAGCGGCAACAGCTATAAAAAACTGGTTCGGGCTCCCCAGGTCCCCGATGAGATTTTCGATGCGATCGAGCGGGGTATCACGTCGGCCTTTGCCTCGGGCATACAGTTCGGCTACCCTGCGGTGGATATCGGCATCAGTCTGGTGGATATTGAATACGATGAGCTCAGCGCCAGTCCCTTCGCCTTCGAAGCCTGCGCAAACATGGCCTACGACGAGGCGTGCAGGGCAGCGGGTCCGGTTCTCCTCGAGCCGATCATGAAGGTGGATATCCTCACGCCCAAAGACTTCGTGGGCGAGGTAATGAGTTTAGTATCCCAGCGGGGGGGTATGATCCACGGATCGGACTCCAAGGCTCTGACCGAGCTTGTCCATGCCCAGGCTCCGCTGTCCACAATGTTCGGGTTTACCACTAGTTTAAGATCGGTCAGTCAGGGAAGGGCGGTATTCTCCATGGAATTTAGCCACTTCCAACCCAAGCTGCGTTAGAAGCAGGAAAGAATGTAGGCGCCGAGGAGCGTTTCGAGCTTATACAGCTCGTCCCGGTCTTCGATCTCCTCATTGGAGCGCATCTGCTTTTCAAGCTCCCCGACGAACCAGAAGAAGAGTCCGAATTTGGGGTCGATGCGGAAGGCATATTCCAGAAAATCAGGAGCCCTGCCGGCAGACCCGAAGAGAAGTGAGGGTATAGCCCTGGCGATGCTGACAAAGCGGCGGAAGGCGGAACCCATCTTTTCGGCCCTGTAGTCCTCCACAAATACCTTCAAGTCCTCGAAGAGAATTTGCTTCGGCTTCTCCTCCGATTCGTTCACCCAGGTTTTATGGACCAGGAGTTCTACGTTCTCGCGGAATACCCGGAGCAGATGGAAGGTCCTGATGAGCCTCTGGTCGTCGCTGCAGTGCACATAGAAGGCGAACTCGCCGGGATTGCCGAGGACGTCGGCCAAGCGGATCGCATATGACTCCCGCAGTGCGCCCTTCTCGCGGACCAGAGCCTGGAAAAGCTCCAATGTCCTTTTTTCGGTGTCGGTTAGATAAGCATCCAACACTGATGATTCGGCATAGTCCATGGCTGTACGATGTCGAAAGCTACTCTTTTGGTCAAGGGGGGTAGAAAGCCGCCCGCTTCAGCTCAGGATTAACTCCTTCCGGACGTGAACGACGTGCTTCCGGCCGAGACTGAAACGAAGACAAGATTTTCTTGACCCGACAGGAGAAAAGCCTTGCGCGCCCCGGTCCGATGCCTGATAATTCCCTCCATGAGTAACGATATTACAGTAAGCCGCGACCTGAATGTTGGCACAGGGTTTGTCCCTCCCGAGTATCTAAAGTCCGGGGAGGATGAGCATAGAATACGGAACGAGCAATTTCTGGCCACCGGCAAAGATCCCTCAAACTACCGCAAGCTGGAGCCTTTCGAGCTTGAGACCCTGGTCAGGCAGAACAACAGCTGCAGCGACTGGTCCCAATTCTATGTAAGCGACCCCTTCATCCCCGAGCTGATAAGCAACAGCACCTTCGCTGGGATGGTTCGAATAGGCAAAATGGAGCGAGTCTCCCTGGAGCATCACGATCTTCACGTATTCGCCGGGATCGCCAACTCCCAGATCATCGCCTGCGACATAGGGGATAACTGTGCCATCAACAATTGCACCTATATCGCCCATTACATTATCGGGAACAACTGTATTCTCATCGACAACGCCGAGATTCATGTGTCCAATCACGCCAAGTTCGGCAACGGCTTCGTGGCCGAAGGCGAATCCGAGGATGTTCGGGTAAACATCGACGTCATGAACGAGGCAGGAGGCCGATGGATCTACCCCTTCGACGGGATGAACTGCGGCGACGCCTATTTATGGGCACGATTCAGAGACCGGGAGGAGCTTATCGCCCAGTTTTGCAGAATGAGCGACGCCCTCTTCGATCCCCGCCGGGGTCGCTACGGCATGATAGGCTCGGGCTCGGTTCTCAAGTCCAACGGCATCATAAAGGATGTCATGGTAGGCAAGAGCGCCTATATCAAAGGCGCCAACAAACTAAAAAACCTCACGATCAAATCCAAGGAAGAAGCCCGGACCCAGATCGGCGAAGGAGTGGAGCTGGTGAACGGCATCATCGGCTTCGGATGCAAGATATTCTACGGCTGCAAGGCGGTTCGCTTTGTGATGCTGGACAATTCGGCGCTAAAGTACGGAGCCCGGCTCATCCACTCTGTCCTGGGTGAAAATTCCACCGTCTCCTGCTGCGAAATACTCAATAACCTCATTTTCCCCGCCCACGAACAGCATCACAACACCAGCTTCCTCATAGCCAGCCTGATACGAGGTCAATCCAACATGGCGGCCGGCGCTACAATCGGTTCCAACCACAATTCCCGGGCTCCCGACGGAGAGATCGAGGCGGGCCGGGGCTTCTGGCCCGGCCTTTGCACCTCGGTAAAGCACTCCTCCCGCTTCGCATCCTTCTGCCTCCTGGCCAAGGGCGACTACCGTTTCGAACTGAACATCAGCCTTCCCTTCTGCCTTGTGGACAATGATTTCAAGAATGACAGGCTGCTGCTCTCCCCTGCCTACTGGTGGACCGGCAATCAGTACGCACTTATGAGGAACGAGGCCAAATTCAAGTCTAGGGACAAGCGCTGCGACAAGAGCCTGTATTTCGAGTATTCACCCTTCGCCCCGGACACGGCCCAGGAAATACTGAACGCTCTCGGCCTGCTGGAAGGTTGGGCAGGCGCGGCCCTGAAAGCATACAGAGCGGCCAATCCGAAAGCGGCGGAAAAAGTATCCGCAGCCTCGGGACTCTCGATCAGAGATGCGGGCAGGGCGGTTCTGCGAGACCACCAGGATCCCCTTCCCTTCGAAGTGCTCGCCCTGGAGGTGGAGCATTCAAGCCGGGATTGTGTCGTGCGAAAACCCTGCAGAGCATACAAAGCCTACAAGGATATGCTGCTCTGGTTCGCCGGTCGGGAGCTCCTGAGCTATGCCGCCTCGGACTCAAATGCAACCAGCTGGGAAGCCCTCAACAAAAACCTATCCCCGGATTCGCATAATGGCTTGACCATGGAGTGGGAAAACCTCGGAGGACTCCTTGTCAGCCGCGCAAGGCTGGAAGAGTTGCTGCAGAAAGCCGAGGCGGGGGCCTATCCGACATGGAAGGAATTCCACGGGGAATACGCAAGTTTTTCGGCCATCTACCCCCTGGATAAGCTTCGCTACGCCTGGGCGGTGCTGGGCTGGCTCTATCCCGCGGAGAACGCCCCAGGAGGCGCCGGCAAGGCCGCGGCAGAGGCCGGCAAGCCCGCTGGTCCTTCGAAGGAAGCTCTTCTGCAGGCTCTGCGCGACCTTGCCCTGCTATCGGACTTCGTCGCCGAAGAGGTCTATCAGTCCAGGGCGAAGGACTGGAGCAATTCCTTCAGAAAGGCTACTTTCCGTTCCGAGAAGGAAATGTTCGCCGTTCTGGGCAAGCCTGAGGAAAACTCCTTCGTCAAATCGACAAAGAAGGACATGCAAAGTCTGAAGCTGGCCATTCAGCGTTTGAGCGAATCGCTGTAGGTACTTTATAAGGATTTCTCCTCGAAGAGGCTGTCCAAAAGGGAATCATCCGCTTCTACCGGTAGGGTGATGAGCCCCAGCTCCCCGTGATTTTCGTTATAGTCCCGGCAGACCTCCTGGGCGTGGGGATTTCGCGCCCAGGCTCTCCGGGCGACCCCGCCCATGACATCCCAGGGCATGGCCATGGCAATAATCCGATCCACCCGCTCCGAGCCGTCCAGAACAAGGCCAAAACCACCGTTCACCGCCTTGCCAATGCCCACCCCACCCCCATTATGCAGCGCGACGAGACTCATGCCCCGGGCAGCGTTGCCGGCAAAACACTGGGCAGCCATGTCGGCCATAACGTTGGATCCGTCCTTGATATTGCTGGTTTCCCTGAAGGGACTGTCCGTGCCGCCGGTATCGTGGTGATCCCTTCCGAGCATGACCGGACCTATCCCGCCCTCCCGGACCAGCCGGTTAAAGGCCAGCGCTATATCCCTGCGGCCCAGGGCGTCCTGGTAGAGAATCCGCGCCTGGCTCCCAACGACCAGGGCGTTTTTTTCAGCGTCCCTGATCCATATCCAGTTATCCCTGTCCTGGCCTCGCCGGTCTGGATTAATGCAGGCCAGGGCGACTGCGTCGGTTTTTCGCAGATCCTCGGGCTTCCCTGAGAGGCAGACCCAGCGGAAAGGCCCGTAGCCGTAGTCGAAGAGTTCCGGCCCCAGAATGTCCTCGACATAGCTTGGGAAAATAAAACCGTCTTTTTCATCCAGACCGTTACGCGAGACTTCCCGTACCCCTGCGTCGAAAACTGCCTTGAGAAAGGAGTTGCCGTAGTCGAAAAAATAGCATCCCTTGGCAGCAAGCTTTTGAATAGCCCTGAAATGACGCTCTAGGGATTCATCCACCAGGCGGCAGAACCGCTCCCTGTCCTCGGCCAGCAGGCGGGTGCGCTCCCTGAAATCGATGCCCGCCGGGCAGTACCCGCCCTCGTAGGCCGCATGGCAGCTGGTCTGATCGGACAACAGGTCGATATGGAATCCCTTTTTGTCCGCCGCTGCCTCCAAAAGATCAACGATGTTGCCATGGAAGGCTACAGCGATGGGCTTTCCTTCCGCCGCCGCCCCGCGGGCAAGCTCGAAGGCTTCTTCCAGGGAGGCTGTGGCGCAGGAAACCCAGCCCTGCCTGAGCCTCGTCTCTATTCGAGAGTAGTCCACCTCGGCGATTATCGACGCGGCCCCGGCGATCACCGCCGCCTTGCCCTGGGCCCCCGACATTCCCCCGAGCCCGGAGGATACAAAGACCTTTCCCGCCAGGTTGGCTTCCGGCGCCACGCCTAATTTAAGCCTCCCCGCGTTCATAAGGGTATTGTAGGTTCCATGCACGATGCCCTGGGGGCCGATGTACATCCAGCCGCCGGCGGTCATCTGGCCATAGTTGGCCACCCCCAGGGCGGCGGCGATGTTGAAGTCCTTCTGGTTGTCGAACATGCCGATCATGAGGCCGTTGGTCAGGATGGCCCTCGGGGCGAGGGGGTGGCTCGCGAAGATTCCCAGCGGATGGCCGGATTCCACCACCAGGGTTCCGTTTTGATCCAGCATCTCCAGATACTTGCAGATCAGCCGGTACTGCATCCAGTTCTGGCAGACCTGGCCGGTCTCGCCGTAGGTAACCAGTTCGTAGGGATAGAGCGACACATCGAAATCGAGGTTATTGTCGATCATTACCCGCAGGGCCCTTCCCTCTATGCAGCGGCCAGGATACTTGTCGATAGGGAGTGCTTTTATCGCCCCCTCAGGACGAAACCGGTACCCGTATATTCTTCCCCGTTCCCGAAGTTCGGCCAAAAATTCAGGAGCAAGAACCTCATGCCAGCGCTTGGGCAGGTATCGCAGGGCGTTTCTCAGCGCCAGCCTTTCCTGGGCCGGACTCAAGGGAGCATCGCGGCGCGGAGCCCTCCGAATGCCTTGCTTAAACAGGGGATAGGGCGGCAGCTGTTCCGATTCCAGTGACAGGGATTTGACTTGCGTATTCTCCATATCGATACCCTCCATGAAAGGCGGCCCAGGTAATATGCAATGACCTGTATCGGACTTCATGATCGCAGTGCCTTTCGATTATACCGTACTTTTATAAAACAGGCTCGATTTTCCGCCGGAGAGAGGGTAAGGTAGTTAAAGACCCTGGCATCGGCTTGACAAAAACTCAAGTTATATATAATTTTTAATATATAAGGAGATTGATATGACAGAGCAGCTGAGCAAGCAGGATTTTATCGATAAGGTTTTCGATTTTGAGAAGAAAAAAGAATGGGACTACAAGGGCGAGCTGCCCGCGATTGTCGATTTCTATGCCGATTGGTGCGGTCCCTGCAAGATGGTATCCCCGGTGCTGGAAGCGCTTTCCAAGGAATATGAAGGTAAGCTGAAAGTCTACAAGGTAAATACCGACAAGGAACCTGAACTCTCCGCCGTCTTTGGAATCCAGAGCATACCTTCATTCCTTTTCATCCCCGTGGGAGCCCAGCCTCAGATGGCGATGGGCGCCCTGCCCAAGGCGAGCTTCCAGTCCGCCATCAAAGACGTTCTTAAAGTTACCGCCTGAAAAATAAAGCCATAAAAGACCGAACTGGGAACTGAGTATTCCGGTTCGGTCGAATACCCTTTGCCAAGCTTCAAAAACTGGTCTATTCTTCTTGGTGCACGTTTCCATTTGGGGTGCCATGGGCGCCCTCCAAGCACAAGGAGCTACTGATGGACGATAAAGTCACCTGGTGGAAGTTTGAGGAAGTCGCCACCTTCATGAAAGCCGGATTCGAGGCGGTAGGCGTGCCGTCCGAAGAAGCGGAAGTCTGCACCGATGTTCTTATCGCCGCCGATAAGCGGGGCGTGGATTCCCACGGAGTCGGCCGCTACAAGCCGATCTATCTGGACCGCATCTGGGCGGGCACCCAGCTGCCCAAAACCAATTTTGAAATAGTAAAGGAAAGCCCCACCACCGTCGTTATAGACGGACACAACGGCATGGGCCATTACATATCCAAGCGGGCCATGGAAATCGCCATCGAAAAGGCGGACAAGTACGGCCTGGGCATGGCGGTAGTCCGCAATTCCACCCACTACGGCGCCGCGTTCTACTATCCCAATATGGCGGTGGAGCGGGGCATGATAGGCATGACCACCACCTCCGCCAGGCCTTCCATAGCACCCACCTGGGGCGTGGAGCCTATGCTGGGCACCAACCCCATGACCTGGGGCATGCCCTCGGACGAAGCCTTCCCCTTCATGGCCGACTATGCCACCTCCGTTACCCAGCGAGGGAAAATCGAACTCTATGACAGGCTGGGCAAGGATCTGCCCGACGGCTGGGTGATCGGCGAGGACGGCAAGTACCGCCACGATACCCACCAGGTTCTTATTGACCTGACGAAGGACAAGGCCGCCCTCACTCCCTTGGGCGGGCTGGGCGAGGATCTGGCCGGCTACAAGGGCTATGGCAACTCCATGGTGGTCGAGCTGCTCTCCTCGGCCCTTTCCCAGGCCAACTTCATGAAAGCCCTCATGGGCGTAAAGAACGGCAAGCCCGCCCCCATCGAGCTGGGACATTCCTTCCTGGCAATCAAGGTGGAAGCCTTCTGCGACCTGGCCGCCTTCAAACACCAGGTGGGCGAGATATGCCGGCAGCTCAGAGCTTCCAAGAAAGCTCCGGGCGCCACACGCATCTGGACCCCAGGGGAAAAGGAATACGACGTGTATCAGTTCCGCAAGGACAAGGGCGTACCCTTCAACGAGCCCCTTAAAAACGCCTTCAAAGCTGTCAAGGAGCGATGCGCTCTGCCCCACAAGCTTCCATTCTGAAGCGAAAAAAGGCCGGCACGGCGTAAGGTCTCGGCTGTTTGTGAAACCAGTCGCTGCAACGAAGGGGGCTGTCCCGGATAAATCCGGGACAGCCCCCTTGCTTTATTCGCAGGCCTAAACAATCCAAATCGGCATGCACTTCAGTACATGCACAATCGCGAAGTTCGGCCCTGCCCTCAGCCCCTGCGCCTCTTAAAGTCTTCCATGAAGGAAACGGCGGTTCTGCCGTGTTCCAAGGTGCTGGCATTATACATGGAGAATCGGATTCCCCCAACCGAACGGTGTCCCTTGACCCCGATTATGCCCGCCGCCCTGGCTTCCTTCACGAAGAGTTCTTCCAGGTCAGATGAATTAAGCCTGAACACCACATTCATGGATGAACGGCTTTCACTTTCCACAGGGCATCGATAAAAACCACCGGAATTGTCTATTGCCCCGTATACGAGGCCTGCTTTTTCTTCGTTGATTTTTGCCATGGCTTCGAGCCCGCCCGCCTTCTCCAGCCAGCGCAGGGTAAGGTCAAACATGTACACTGAAAAACAAGGCGGGGTGTTGTACAGGGAATTGTGCTCCTGGTGGACTTTATAGGAGAGCATGGTCGGAAGCTCGTCCTTGGACCGGGCTTGAGCCAGAAAGTCTTCTCTGACGGCGATCAGGGTGAGTCCCGAGGGGCCCAGGTTTTTCTGCGCCCCGGCGTAGATAAGGGAAAAGTCCCCGGCGGGAAAAGGCCGGGAAAAAATATCGCTGGACATGTCGCAGACCAGGGGAATCCCCTTCGCCGCGGGCCAGTTTTTCCATTGGGTTCCGAAAATCGTGTTGTTGCTTGTCAGATGGACATAGCTTGAATCGGCGTGGATATCCAGTTCCTGAGGATCGAGAATCCGGGTAAAACCGCCGTCGGGATTTTCACTGCTAATCTCGACGCATGTTCCGAAGCGGCGGGCTTCTTTGAGCGCCGCCTTGCTCCAGCTGCCGGTGACCAGATAGCTCGCCTTCCTGCCATCGTACAGATAATTCATGGGCAGCATAAAAAAC
>JAVEYV010000053.1:0-10971 GCA_034003305.1 Spirochaetia bacterium
CCTGGCTGGTGACAGCCCCGGTCATCCACCTCAATGGAGACTATCTCTGCTTTGTCACCTTCGGCTTCGGCGAGTTAGTCCGCTTAAGCATGATCAACAATCCCCTGGGACTGACCGGAGGGCCGAACGGGATCAATGGCATCGATAATCCTCAGTTTTTCTTTCCAATCCTATCCTCGCGGCAGTTTTACTATCTGCTCTGGGCGATCATCGGCGTATCGGTCTTTTTCCTGGCGAAGCTTCAGCGCTCCCGGGTAGGCCGGGCATGGAACTACATCCGGGAGGATGAAACGGCGGCCAAGGCCCTAGGGGTGAACGTACGTCACTATAAACTCTCGGCCTTCGTGCTCGGAGCGGCCCTGGCCGGTGTGGCTGGGAACATCTACGCATCCAAGCAAATGTCCATTTCCCCCGAAAGCTTTACCTTCATGGAGTCTTCCCTGCTCTTCTGCATTGTTCTCTTAGGAGGCCTCGGCTCCATTCCTGGCACCATCCTGGGAGCCCTGGTGGTGACCGTCTTCCCCGAACTCTTTCGCCCCTTTGCCAAATACAGGCTCATGTTCTTCGGATTGGCCCTGCTGCTGATGATGATCTTCAAGCCCGCAGGAATTCTGCCCCGCTTGAGAGATTCGGGAGAACGGCTGCGGAAAGCCCTGGGAGGCGGGAAAGCTCCCAAACAAGACCCTGAGCCCGTACCAGTCGAGAAAACCCAAGGCGCGGCGGAACCCCTTTTACCCAGCGGAACGCCCTTGCTGAGCCTCAAGAACCTCGGCCTTTCCTTCGGCGGCGTGAGCGCCGTCTCGGGCATGGCCCTCGAGGTTGCCAAGGGCAGGATAACCGCCCTGATTGGCCCCAACGGAGCGGGAAAGACCACGGTATTCAATATAATCACGGGCATCTACAAACCTATGCACGGCCGGGTGCTGCTTCGGGGAGAGGATATAACCGCAAAACTGCCCCATCAGATCGCCAAGGCGGGGGTCGCCCGAACCTTCCAGAATATCAGAATCTTTCCGAGCCTAACCTGCCTGGAAAACGTACTCTGCGGCCAGCATTCCAGAGGGAAGGCGGGCTTTGCCGCTTCCATGCTCCAGCCTCCCGGGCAGCGAGCAGAAGAATCCAGGATGCTTAAAAAAGCCCAGGCCTGTCTTGCGCGGGTAGGCCTCGCCGACTCGGCGGACAATCTCGCCTCGGCCCTCCCCTACGGAAAACGGCGCTACCTTGAAATTGCCCGGGCGCTGGCGGCTGAACCCGAGCTCATCGTACTGGACGAACCTTCCTCGGGCTTGAACGATGCGGAGACGACAGAACTCTCCATCCTCCTGAACTCCCTGGTCAAGGAAGGCTTGAGCATCTTTTTGATCGAACACGATATGAACCTGGTGGATATGGTGAGCGATCATGTCATCGTGATGCAGTCGGGAAAAAAGATCGCCGAGGGCCCGATGTGCGAAATACGGCAGAATCCCAAGGTAATCGAAGCCTACCTTGGCAGCGAAGAGGATTAAGACCATGGCCCCCTTGCTGGAAATCAACGACCTCTGTCTCGATTACGGGGCTGTGCGCGCCCTGAATCGGGTCTCCCTTACGGTGGAAGAAAATGAGATCGTCGCCGTTCTCGGCGCCAACGGGGCGGGAAAAACAAGCCTTCTCAAGGCTGTCTCCGGCTTGATCCGTCCCTCTGAAGGCTCAATACATTTTAAAGGCGACGATCTTTCGCATATTCGTGCTTTCAGCCTGGCTTCCCGGGGAATAGCCCATGTTCCCGAGGGCAGGAAGGTGTTTTCCACCCTCAGCGTCAAGGAAAACCTTCTGTTGGGAAAATACGGCGTGCGGGGATCGCGAAAGAAGGCCGACCTGGACAGCCTAGAGGAGAGGGTCTACGAACTCTTTCCCATATTGAAAGACAGGCGCAGGCAGCTGGCAGGAACGCTTTCGGGCGGGGAACAGCAAATGCTCGCCATCGGCCGGGCACTGGTCTCCTCTCCCTCGCTGCTCCTTTTGGACGAGCCCTCCCTGGGGCTTGCGCCCATCATCGTACAGGAAATATTCAGCCTTATCAAAAAAATCCATGTCGAAGAAAAGGTCGCCATACTCCTGGTCGAGCAAAACGCGAGAAAGGCCTTGAAAGCCGCATCCCGTGCCTATATCCTCGAACTGGGGAAGATAGTAGTCTCCGGGGATTCGACTAACCTGACCCAGGATCCCAGGGTGCAGGCAGCCTATCTCGGTACCAAAGCCTGTACAGGCTGAACTCAGCATCCCCGCTATAAGGAAGCTATGCTGTTCCCAAAAACAATCGAAGGACTCTCGGGCATCTCGGTAACGATTATGGGTCTGGGGCTGCACGGAGGAGGGCTGGCGAGCGCCAGATTCTTCGCCCGGGCAGGGGCCCGGGTTACGGTAACCGACCTGCGGGACGAAAAGGTCCTGGCTCCTTCCATAAAAGCCCTGGAAGGCTGCGAGCTTCGCTACGTTCTTGGGCGGCACGAGATCGAGGATTTCAGCTCCGCCGATCTGGTGATAAAAAACCCCGCCGTGCGTGGCCCCTCGCCCTTTCTTGCGGCGGCCAGGTATGTGGAGACCGATATATCGGTATTTCTCCGCTATTCCAAATCGCCCCTGGTGGCGGTTACAGGCTCTAAAGGCAAGTCATCCACCGTCAGCGCGATTCATCACGGATTTACCGCATCGGGAGTCCCTTCCCTCCTTGGGGGCAATATAACGATCTCTCCTTTGGAATTCCTTGACAAGACAGCCGCCGACCGGCCGGTGGTCCTGGAGCTTTCCTCATGGCAGCTGGCTGATATGCGGGGTCTGGGCGTGCTCAAGCCCAAAGCGGCACTGATCACCGCCATCATGCCCGATCACATGAACTACTACAGTTCCATGACCGAGTATGTCGCTGACAAGCGCCTTATCTACGCCGACCAGGATTCCCGGGGAGCCAGTTTTTTCGATGCCGACTCATCCTGGGGCAGAAGCTTTGCCTCCGAGACCAAGGCGGAACTGCTGTACTACTCCTCCCGAGAACCTCAGCGCAAGGGCGCTTGGCTGGAAGAAAAAAAGAGCGCGGATTCCGGCGCTGTTTCGCCAGGCTCTGGCTGTCTGGGACCTGAAGGTTTCTGCCGTATCGGCAGCGACCCCGACTCACCTGCCGAACTTATTCTGCCTGCCGGACTTTCGGTACCTGGTGTTCATATGAGAAAAAACCTGCTCGCCGCTGCCCTTGTACTGCGCTACATGGGCATTTCGGCGGAAAAAACCGCCGCAGGCATGGCCTCTTTTCCTGGAGTGGAGCATAGGCTGGAGTATTTCGCCCAGAAAGGTGGCGTCAGCTGGTACAACGATTCGGCTGCCACAATACCCCAGGCCGTGGAAGCGGCGCTCGGCAGTTTTGCCGGACCTGTAGTCCTCATAACCGGAGGAACCGATAAAAACCTCGATTTTGAACCCGCCAAGATGGCCTACGCCAAAGCTCGGGCTATCGTGCTGCTGGAGGGGACGGGGACCGGAAAACTCCTCCCCCTTCTGGCCGAGCAGGGGCTTTCATGGAAAGGCCCCTATAACAGCCTGGAAGCAGCGGTAGCAGCTGCCGGTTCACTTGCGCAACCCGGCGAGGCTGTACTTCTCTCCCCGGGCTGCGCCTCCTTCGGCATGTTTCTTCATGAATTTGACAGGGGTAAAAAATTCAAGGATGCGGTACGGGCTTATCTGGGGCTTAAATAAGCGCTTATGCCCGCCTCTGGCTGGGGGATTCTGAACCTGGGCTCAGGAAAAGGCGATGGCGGCGTAGCCGACAAAGGAATCTGCGGACCGAAATTCCAGGCTCGTGGAGTAACCCAGGAGCCTTGCCGAAGAAGCGCCTGATTCCAGCCCGAAGCCCAGGGCAGCGACGGCTGCCCCAGGAGAACAGGCTGCTTCCTTTTTTAACGCCCTGGTCAATGCCGCTTCGGAGTTCATCTCCAGCAGCGCGTCGATAAAAGCCTTATCATTGGTCCCGCTCACCCAGCGCTCGGCCTTTTCTCCCAAGCCCATTGGAGTAAAGCCATAGGCCGGGCCATAGTGGGTAAGATCGGTAGATCCCAGGCAAACAACCCTGCGGTCCAGTTGCTGAGCCGCCCTGGCCAGGCAGGCGCCGAGTTCCTTCGACTCGTTTCGTGGCGGCGCCCTCAGCCACAGGAGCTTTGCCCCTTTATGCAGCGCGGCAACCATGGGCAGAAGCACCTCGATGCAGTTGTCCACATACCTGTCGGGCTCGGGAGCTTCTATGCCAGAGTCCCTCAGTTGTTCTTTAAATGCCGAGAACAGCTCCTGATCCGCCTCGAGTTCCCCGCCGGGGACCTCGAATGAAGGCTCCTGGGCATACAGGACAGGGCTGTTCTGGGCAAGATGGCCGCCGATGATCGCCACAGTATCCGCATTCTCGAGGCTGGCCACAGCGAGGGCAGCAAGCCGGCCAGAAAAAACCCAGCCGGCATGGGGAGATACAGCAGCCTTTGCCTTACGGATTTTTACATCCCCGGTCCATTCACCCAGGAGGCTGTCAATTTCCGTCTGATTCCGGGGATACCAGCCATGGGGAAGCGTCATCCGCCTTGGCGAAGCGGTAGTATCCATGATCGATACCTCCTTTAAAGAATTAGTATAAACTATTTCCAGGGAAGTAAAAGCCTCATACAGGCAAAATAAGGCGCAAGACCCGGCAGCATTATTCCGATACTCTATACGATCAGGAAGGGTATATGAGAAAAACACTACGCTGGCTTCTTGTGGTTCTGTCGTTCTCTGTCGCGGCTCTTGCGTTGGGGAGTATTCTCTTTTCCATAGGGGAGATGAGAAATTCCGGCGAAAGGGCGAGCGGAGCCGAGTATTCGATTATCCGGAATGCCCTCACCGGCATTAGAACCAAGGAAGACCTTAAGGATGATTTTCTCCGCCAGCGCTTGATCGCTCTCTATAAGGGGAGCGAGAGGCTTTTGGCGGTGCAGGTGCTCGACTCCTCAGGTCTTGTGCTGTGGAAGCTGCCCGGCAATTCGGCATATTTTGCCCTCCCCGGGAGTCCCTCCTCCCGCGCCGGCTTTTCAGCCCCCGACCTGAGCACCGTTGTCTTCACCACCCCGCTCAACAATGGCATGAAGCTGGCCACGCTTTTCGTCACCCTCAGAAAAGCAGACCTGGCAAAGGCCGTTAAAACACCCTTGATTTTCCTAGCCCTCTGGTTCGGCCTCATGGTCGCTGCGTTTTTTGTGTTCGGCAAGGATAAGGATGAGGAAAAGGCTTTGTCAGAATCCAGTCCCGAACCGGAAGCAGCGGAAGACAGTGCGGCGGAAGCTGAACTTGAGGCTGAAGCTGAAGCCTCCGCCGCCGAGGATGAGGCCTTGACCGAAAGCGAAACTACGGCAGGCGAAGCCGCGCCGGGCGAAGAAGAAACTCATGCCGAACCCGAAAAACCTCCCCGGGAAGAGGCGGCAAAAAGCGTTTCTCCTCCTACCCCTGCTACATTACTTGAAGAAATTGAGGAAGAAGAGTTTGTAAGCGATGAGGAAGACTTTGAAGATGCAGATGAGGGGAAAGCCCTCCCCGCTCCCAGGAAGAATTTCGAGGAGAGCCTGGCCAGGCTCGAAGAAGAGGTTGCAAGCTGGTCCAGCAGGCACGGCGATGTAAAAACCTCCGGACCTGTCCCGGATGAGGCTGGGCAGGTCGAAGATACCCAGGAAGGACAGGACTTCATCGAATCCCTTGAAGCCGAGGAAGAACTGGCCGAGCTGGAGGAGATTTCCAAGCGACAGGAAACCGAAGCGAAAACTCCCGCAGTAAGCGCCGCACCAGAAAAGACTTCTTCCCTTCCCTCCGAAAACCTCAACCCGGCTGCGGGTGCCAACCTGGCCAGTCTTCCGCTCCCGCTTTCCCTTGTCGATTCCGAGCTGGAGGCAAAACTGCGGGAAGAGCTGGAGCGAGGCCCCAAAGCCGAGGTCTCCCTGATGCTCATCCACTGTTCGGTGAATTCAGGTACAGATCCGGCGGCCTTGGCGCTCGCGGTCACGGTTCGCGACTACATCGGCGCTAAAGATCTTATTTTCGAACTCTACAAGGGAGCCTTCGCTGTGGTCCTGCCCTCGGTCGATTTAGGCGGAAGCCTGAAAATGTCCGAGGATTTGGCCGACGTACTCTCGGCTACCCTTGGGCTTTATAGGGATATCGATGGCGAGGCGCCCGTCTATATCGGCATCTCGGCCAGAAGCGAGCGAAAACTCGACGCCTTCAAACTCTACCGGGAGGCTTCCACTGCCTTGCACAAGGCATTCGAAGGCCAGCAGTCCCGGATTCTAGCCTTCAGGCCCAAGATCGAGTAGGTTTACGTCGCTGTGCCGCGAGCGGGAATAACCAGGCCGGCGGCCTGGTTATTCCCGCGATTGATCGGAAAACCTGGCGTTAGTCGATATATTCAATCGGAAACTGCATCCTGTCCCGGGTAAGCACCGTGGAGGGAAACACTTCCTGGGCTTCCTTGAGCAGGACCTTCAGTTCCTTGTCCGCGTAGCGGGGGCTGTAGTGAATAAGCCCAAGCTGCTTCACTCCCCCCGCCGCCTTGGCGAGAAGGCCGGCCTGCCGCGCGGTCATATGGCGCTTTTCCACCGCCGAAGACAAAAGCGCTTCTTCGAACATTCCTTCACAGATAAAAAGATCGGAATTCTGAACCTCCCGGGCTATCTCCGGCATGTACAGCGTGTCGGTCACATAGCTGAACTTTCTGCCGGAACGGGTGGGCCCCAGGACATCCTCAGGCTTCACGATGCTCCCGTTATCCAGAACCAGTTCCTGCCCCCCCTGGAGAAGGGACCACAGAGGTCCCCTTGGGACTCCCAAGGCCAAGGCTTTTTCGGGATGAAAGGCTCCCGGTCTGGGCTGCTCTTCCAAGGTAAAGCCGTAACAGGGTTTCGTATGCCTGAGAAAGAATGATCGAATAGAAAAATCATCCTGTTTCCAGAGCAATCCCGGTTCTGAAAATTCCTTCACAATGATTTCGTAGTTGATATACATGTCCAAAGAACGCCTTGTCTGTTCTACAAATTCAGCGATCCTGGGCGGCCCGAAGATGTATAGAGGCTCTTCCCTGTCGACCTGGCTGGAGAGCATGAGTATGCCCGGAAGCCCCGTCACATGGTCGGCGTGCATATGGGATATGAATATTGCTGTTATTTTTTTCCAGCGCAGATTGAGCCTGCGAATTGAAATCTGCGTCGCCTCGCCGGCGTCGAAGAGAAAAAGTTCCCCTTCCCTGCGCAGGAGTACGCTGGTGAGATGACGGTACGGTAGGGGCATCATGCCCCCGCAGCCGAGAACGAAAGCTTCCAAATTCATGCTGCTCGACTATAGCTGAAAGGGCTCGGGATGTGCAACTATAGCGGCATGAGCGATTTTTCCTCTCTTAACCTGGATCTGCCGATTGCGGCGGCCTTCGAGCGCCTGGGGTTTAGCTCTCCAACGCAGATCCAAAGGCTGGCCATTCCGAAGGCCTTAAAAAAACGGGATCTCTTTCTTCAGGCGGAAACTGGTACTGGGAAGACCCTGGCCTACCTCGCCCCAAGCCTTTCGACCATACACAAGCTCGATCCCAGCAAGGGTCCGCTCCTTCTCGTGCTCTGTCCCACCCAGGAGCTTTGCGTCCAGGTTGCCCGGCAGGCCGAACTCCTGTCCGAGGCTGCCGGCCTAAAACTGGGAGTCCTTCCCCTGCTGGGCGGCAGTCCCCTCTCCCGGCAGGAGGCGGCGCTGAAAAAGAAACCCCACATCGTGGTGGGAACCCCGGGCAGGACCTCCGACCTGGGCAGGGCGGGCATGCTGCGCCTCGATCGGCTGGAGTTCCTCGTCCTCGATGAGGGCGACAGGCTCTTTTCCAGCGAGTACAAGGAGCAGGTTCTATGGATTCTCGAAAAAAGCTCTCCCAAGGCATGCAAGATCCTTGCATCGGCGACAATATCAACTTCAACCAAACGGTTTGCCCTGACGCACATGAAGGATCCGATCTCCATCGATCTGAAGGACGAGGGCGTCCTTTCCCGGGATATCGAGCATTGGGTTTTCTATGTCGAGCACAGAAAACGCCTGGACTTCTTGCGTAAGCTGGCCGTGGCGCTGAAACCCGAAAAGTGTCTGGTTTTCGCAGGTTCTGGAGAGAGGGTCCGTAGGGCCGAGGAAAAACTCAAAGATTCAGGCCTGTCGGTGGAGTCCATCCTCGCCAAGGAAGAAAAGGAACAGCGAAGAGTGGCTATCGAACGCTTTCAGCAGGGCAGTCTCAGCTATCTGGTCACGACTGACTTGAGCGCCAGAGGGCTGGACATCACTGACATCAGCCATGTTATAAGCCTGGATTTTCCCGAAGATTCCAGCTGGTATGTCCACAGGGCCGGCCGCACCGGACGGGCAGGTAAACCGGGAATCTCCATTGTCCTCGCCGATGCCCTGGACCTGCGAAGAGCTTCAAGACTGGCCGTGGACCGCAATTTTATCTTTAGAACGAAAAGCCTGGAAGAAGGACGGGTGGTGGAGCCTCCGGTGGAAGAGTTTTTCGAGAGAGTCGAAAAGGGTGATGAAGAAAAAAGGGAGTATCGAAAATCTCGATCTTAGTCCGGTGAATAGCGGGCCATCGAAGTTTCGGTCTCGAAAACCTCAACCGCCGAAAGGGGAAGCACCGGCTCCAGGGCTTTGATCGAATCGAAAATGTAGCAGGCGATCCGTTCCGCCGAAGGGTCCTGCCTGAAGACCTCGATTTCGTTCAGATCCGAATGGTCCAGAACAGAAAGAACCTTGTTCATGGCTGTTTTCAGAAGGGAAAAATCAACCAGCATTCCGCCTTCGCCGAGGTCGGAACCCATTGCCCAGACCCTCACCTTGTAGTTGTGGCCGTGAAGCCTTTCGCATTTGCCGTTGTAATGGAGCAGCCTGTGAGCGGCCGCGAAACCGCCTTCAACCCGTACCTGGTACATAAGGCTAACCATATACTAGAAAAAGTCTCGGGGCAAGCCGAAACGGGAAAAGAGCTTTCCGAAGTTGTTTAATAATCACTTTTTGAGTAAACTTTATCGAATCTAGACTGAAGGAGGTGAATATGAAAAAGCGTTGGTTCCTCCTCGGATTGGTTTTAATCCTCTCAACGTCCATGGCTTTCGCAGAGTTCCGCTTTGAACTGGGAGCCCAGATACCCATTGGAGCCGGAGCGCTCACAAGTTCGCTCAATTTGAGTTCGGATTATGCGGACATTGTCTCTGTAGCCGGTTTTCTGCCAATACCCACAGTATCCGTTTTATTCCAGGGCGAGCTTGGGTCGTTCAAGCTCGGCGGCGGCCTGCGGATCTACAGCCTCATTCTCGCCAGCATAGCCTACCCGCAGATTCAGGCCGAGCTCGGTCTCGGCGACGTTAGTCTGGACTTTAGCCTGGGCGGCTTGCTCCTGGGCTACTACGCCATCGGCGGGCTGGGAGGCATCGAAGGCATCGACTTGCTTCTGCCGGAGCTTTCACTATGGTACAGCTTGGGGGCTAGAAAGCTTTTCAGACTCGGGGTCGGGGCGATTGGGCTTATACCTACGGATTTTAACATCTCCGGTTTGCCCTTTCTCTTCTACGGTGGCTTTAAAGTGGTGCTCTGAGCGGCTGCTGATCGTATCGAAGTCGCCTCGTTTCCCCTGCTGGCTGTATTGCCTGACCGAAACAGGGCGCAGAACGCACAACCTCCGTTCTTGAAGCGTAGACGCCGCCGTGATACTCTTGCCGGATATGCAGCCAAGCTTGCGAAGCCTCATTTCGGCACTGGATCCATCGGATCTGATCTGTCTCCCCGCTCAGGAGTTCATCGATATTCCCTTGAGCGGAATAGAGTATGATTCGAGAAAAATTCGCCCCGGCAACCTCTTTGTCGCTCTCAGGGGCATCCACAGCGATGGACATGATTTTATAGATGCGGCGTTGGACAGGGGTGCTTCCGCCCTAATCCATGAAAAAGCCCTAACCCGGCCCTACCCTGGTATAGCCTGCGCTCAGGTACGGGATTCGAGAGCGGCAATGAGTCGTCTGGCCGCGGCTTTTTACGGCAGAGCCTCATCGTCGCTTATCACAATCGGGGTAACCGGCACCGAGGGCAAGAGCACCACCGTCTACCTCATCTACCAGCTTCTTAACCTGGCCGGTTTAAAAAGCGGTTTTTTTTCCACCGTCATGTCCGATACCGGAACCGGAGAACGCCCCAACCCCGAGCACCAGACAACCCCGGAGGCGACAGCGGTGCAGCGCATGCTCGCAGAGATGCGGGATTCGGGATGCTGCTGCGCCGTTGTGGAGGCTTCGAGTCACGGCTTGAGTCCCAGGACAGCCAGGCTTGCCGACGTCGATTTCGATCTCGCTGTAATGACTAATGTAACCAGCGAACATCTGGAATTCCACGGCAGCTGGGACTGTTACCGCTCGGATAAGGCGAATCTTTTCAGGAACCTCGACGCCCACGATCACAGCAAGAACCTCGCCTGTTCGGGCTGGAACAAGGGAAAACCAATCCCCTCCTTCGCAATCGTCAACGCCGACGATCCCAGCGCCGAGTATTTCGGCAAGAGCACGAATAAGCCCCTGCTCTCCTTCTCGGCTCGGGGAGCAAAGGCTTCTTTTGCTGCCAAGGAGATCCGCAGCGATGCCCGGGGCTCCTCCTTCCTTATCCAGGGGCCATTCCAGCAGGGAGAAACCCTGCCCGAGGGAAAGCGGATTGAGGCGGAGGCGCGAATAGAGCTTCCCGGCCAGTTCAATGTGGGCAACAGTCTCGCCGCGCTGGCTGTCGCATCCTCCGTCCTCGGCCGCTCCTGGACCGAATTGCTCGAATTTCTGCCCCTGCTCAAGCCGGTAAAGGGGAGAATGAATCTGGTGGAGCTTGGTCAGCCCTTCGAGGTAATAATCGATTACGCCCACACCCCCTCCTCCTTCGAAG
>JAVEYV010000054.1:0-10587 GCA_034003305.1 Spirochaetia bacterium
GGGGAAAAGGTTCTCTCCTTGACCTCCCGCTTCCCAATTCCTTGAAAAGCAACCTACCTTCGTGAAGCCTGAAAGCCCGGGGGCTCAGGACAGGTCGAACCTCTCCACTCAGCTCGACGCCCAGGGTTTCTTCGCCCAGGGCTTTCTCGACGCTCAGGACTTCCAGTCGACATTGATCGAGGCGGGAATTCCAGCCGAGGTCCGGGAGCGCTACGGTACCGCTGAAACTCAAAGCATTGCGGTGGTCGCCCTGAACTATTCCGGCGGGCCTGCAGAAATGCCAGCCTGGGCAGCGGAAAACGCCGGCGCTGAATCCAAATCTTCCGAGCCTCGCCTTGCCATTGCCCGGTTTGCCCGGGCCAACTGGTACGCCGAGATTGACCGGCGCCTTCTATTGGCGGTAAAGGTTATGAGGATCGAAGCGTCAAGCCGCGGACTTGAAGTCCCCGGGGCAAGGTCCTGGAAACGCCTGGTCAATTCGGCTCTCCCCGAAAAAGCGCTGGCCCTTCGCGCCGGCCTGGGGTGGATAGGGAAAAATAGTATTTTGATAGCCTCGGGCGGTAAGGGCGGAAATTCCGCGGTACTTATAGGCCTTCTGCTCTGTCCCATCGATCTGGAATTGCAGAAGACCCAAGAAATGCCCGGACCGGGCTGCGGAACCTGCAGACGCTGCGTCGATGCCTGTCCCACCGGGGCATTGGGCGGCCAGGGTCGGGTTTTTGATCGAAATAAGTGCATCCAGCATTGGACCCATATCGATGAGGAGCCGCCGTCCTTCATCGGCCCCTTCCTCGTAGACAGGCTCTACGGCTGCGACATCTGCCTTGAAGCCTGCCCTTACTTTATGCTCGATGAGGCAGCCTTCTGCGCCCTGGGGCCTCTGGGACCCGCTATTCCTGCGCGCAGCCTCCTTGCTCCTTCGGAGGGCGCGCTAAAAGCCTTTTTGCACGGCACGGCTCTGGACAGATCCTGGATCTCCCTTCGGGCATTGCGCAGAAATGCTGCCCTAAGCCTGGAGAATTACAATAAACAACGATGAAAAAAGAGAGAAGGGCAGGAGGAGAATCCGGGATATGACAATTGAAGCGATGAAGGCCCGATCGGAGCTGGTGACAAAGACCAGGGAATTCTTCCTCTCCCGGGACTACCTAGAAACCGACACCCCGTTGCTGGCCCCCTGGCTCATTCCTGAATCGAGCCTGGAAGCCTTTGCCACCGAGTTCAAGCATCCCTTCCGCGAAGGAATGCCCCTCTACCTCGTGCCTTCTCCCGAACTCTGGATGAAACGGATTATCGCCGGCGTAAACGTCAATGTATTTCAGCTCTGCAAGTCCTTTCGAAACGCCGAATCCCTGGGGAGGCTCCATAATCCCGAATTCACCATGCTGGAGTACTATACCATCGGCGGCGATGCCGCTTCTTCCGCAAGGCTTACCGAAGCCCTGTTCGAGAGTCTCCTGCTTCCCGACAGCCCCAAAGAGGTCAGACCGCCATTCCGGCGCATGACCATGGCCGAAGCCTTCCGTGTCTATGCAGGACTCGATCTGGATTCCCTCTCCGAACGCCGGACTATGATCGAAGCAGCCCAGGGCTTGGGCTTGATCGTCAATCCGAAGGCGAGCTGGGAAGAGGCGTTCAATACTGTATTCCTCTCCCTCGTCGAACCCGCCCTGCCCATGGAAAGGCCCCTGGTCCTGGATGAGTATCCCGCAGGCATTGAGTGCCTGGCCAGGGATATCCCGGGCAAAGCCTACAAGGAACGCTGGGAACTTTATGTTCAAGGCATCGAGGTGGCGAACTGCTTTACCGAAATGGCCGACAGGGATGCAGTAGCCGAGTATTTTCTCTCCCAGGCCGAAAAAAAAGCCGGCGCTCTTGTTCCCCATGCCGTCGACATGAAGTATCCGGAGTTATTCAAGGAGTTTCCTCCCTGCTCGGGCGTGGCGATAGGATTTGACCGACTGTTCATGGTCATGACGGGGAAGAAGGACATCAAAGAAGCGATGAGTTTTCCTTTTACGTCGTTTTTTGAAAATGACAGGGATTCGGATTAGGGCAGCTCCGCTGGATGACCGCTTCGACCCTTTGCCCTACCGAGTTTCCCCATGTGTCGTACAACAAGCTTCGATGCACTCTCAAAGGCTTTACAGAGAAGCGTGCGTTCCGGTAAAATACCGGGAAATACAGCGGCATTTTCCAGCCCCTATTCTTACATTGACATATTGCCCGGCTTTGACTCGGGCGGTAAAAGGAAAGATCTATGGTACGCGGCGGTGATATTAATCTAGGAACCTGTCTTTTAATAAACGGAGCCCCCCACATCGTGGTAGACCGGGAATTCGTGAGCCCCGGCAAGGGCTCGGCTTTTGCCAGAGTAAAGGCTAAAAGTCTTAAGACAGGGAACGTAATCACCCAGACTATCAAGACCGCCGATAGCGTCGAAGACGCTCAGGTCGAAATGGTGGACTGCCAGTACCAGTATTTCGACGGCGAGAATTTTATGTTCATGAACAATGACAGCTATGAGCAGTTCGGCATTCCCCAGGAAGCCCACGAGGATAAGCGCCCCTACCTGAAAGAGGGGGAAACCTATACGCTGATCATGTGGGAAGGGGAACCTATCGATATAAAAATTCCTTTCAAGATGGTCTTCACCGTTGCAGAGAGCGAGAATTACGTCAGGGGAGACACCGTCTCGGGGGCCACAAAACCCGTAACAACGGAGACAGGCCTGGTAGTCAGGGTGCCACTTTTTATAAAGCAGGGCGAAAGGATACTGGTCAACACCGAAACCAATGACTACGTGGAACGGGTCAATAACTAACATCCGCAGAAAACTGGTTCGGAATCCCTTGGCGGGATCAATCCTATGATGGATCTTTCTCCGCTGATTCATAAAACGGTCGAGTTCGCCTACCGGGGCGCGAGACTCCACTTCGATCTATCCCATGCGCTTTTTTCATCCTACGACGTGGACTCGGGTACGAAACTGCTCTTAAAAGAAATCGCCCATGACGAGATTATCTGCTCCGCCGGCTCAATCCTCGACTCTGGCTGCGGAGTCGGCGTTATCGGGCTTTCCATGGCCGCCTCCTGCCCAAACAGCAGGGTGGTGTTAAAGGACAGAGATTTACTAGCCTGCGCCGTCAGCGAGCGAAACGCCTGGCGCAACGGGCTTTCTCTGGTCAGAATGGAACTGGACGGCAGTCCGGCTGCGCCGATAGCTAAAAAACCTCCTAAGCATAAAAAGAATCAGGAAAGATCGGCGGATCTGATAATCGCCCCAGGACTTCTCGCCGAGACGGATCCACTGGGACCCTACGACGCTATACTCTCCAATCTCCCAGCCAAGGCCGGGGGACCTGTGCTCTTAAGCTTTCTGAGCCGCAAGGCGCCCGAACTGCTCAATCCGGGCGGAAGGTTTGCCTTCGTGATTGTGGCACCTCTCGCTGAAGCCGCTTCGGAGCATTGTTCGGCCGCAGGACTCAGACTTGTCAAAAGAGTGTCCACAAAAAATCACTCGGTTTTTATCTATGAAAAACCGGCCGAAGGCCTGCCGGCACCCGGCTTTAAAGCGTCCGGCCCGGCAGCCCCCGGCATGGCAGCGCCTGCCCTGACAGCCCCCGCCGAACCGGAACCAGCGCCGCCTGAGTTCGCCAGAGCAGGGCTTCCCGGCTCGTATCTTCGCTCCAAGGGTAAAAGAAAGCTGGGTAACTACAAATTGCCCTGCTTTGGAATATGGGGACTTCCTGAATTCGATACCACCAGCTACGCCACCGAACTGGCGCTGGAAGCTCTGACAAAGGCCTGCGCCGGAAGCCTGGTGCGAGAGTTCCTTGTCGTCAATCCGGGCATCGGCCTTTCCGCCCTATGGGCTCAGGCGGCCTTGGGCTGCGATCGGATACAGCTTGTCTCCCGGGACAGCCTCTCGTTGCGGGCCGCTACGGCAAACCTCGCCGCCGGCTTCAAAGAAGCGGTGACAAGCCTTTGCCGTTCCTTCACCGACGCGGACCGTTTCGGGGATGCTTCCCTGGACGCGCTGCTCTGCTATCCCGATGAGATCCCTGGCTACGATTATGTGGAAGAGAATTGGGCTTTGATCGCCAGAGTCCTTAAGAAGGCCGGGGCAGCTGTCATCGTGGCCAGTCCCACGGTTATCGCGCGTTTTGAAAAGGCCAGGCCTTCGGGCATGTGGAAGCTGGGCGAGATGAAAAAAAAGGGCTTCACGGCCCTCCTCGCCAGGAGAATGGCCTAGAAGCCCTGAACAGGGTGGCCGCCGGAGCCAGGAGGCTCCTTGAGGCCCTTTTTAAAAAAACCTTCTCTCCCTCTCACTCACACAACAAGGTTCGAGGAACTGATTACACCTTGTAGACGCCCGGCTTGATTTCATCGCCGAAACCATCCCTGGCTGCCTTGATCCGCTGGATAGCCTCATCCCAATACTCGAAAATCTCCTTCGGGGTTTTGGGATCCACCTTGGCGTAGAAGGCCTTGGTGCGCTCCAGCTTTTCGATCCACTTGGCGCAGCGGAAGGTAAAGAGGTAGTTGTAATCCGCCTCTGAAAATTCCTCGTTCAGGTGTTTCCTGAAGAGGGCCTTCAGGTCTATGTATCGAGGTATCTTGCCCGTGGGGGTGTCGTGGGCTTCGAATTCCCCGTGGATGCGGCCCTCGGCCCAGTGCAGCCAGACCTTCTTGGCCAGCTTGCTGGTCATGAAATTCCCTTCGGGGCTCCGCATGAAGTAGTTGTTGCTGAATATTTTGGGGCAATCCTTCACCGACTCGCCGAAGGCAATGTTGTTAAGGGTATAGCGTCCCAGAGGATAGGAGACAAAGTCCATGTTGGCCATGGGGCTGGCGTCCCGTACACCCTCGGCTCCCAGGGTGGCTGAGGTGGTCTCCGATTCCAGGGTGGCCGCCTTGAGAAGAATGCCGTCTTTCCAACTGGGAGATTCCTCCACCGGCACCGTGGTGTCGCTGTCCCTGCCTCCGTAGAGGATGCCCTCCACCTTGACGCCGTTCTTGGCCTCAAAGCCTTCCTTGTCGATATTGGCCAGATAGTCCAGGCGCATGGTGTAGCGGGCATTTCCGTGGGCAAGAGGCACTTCCTTGCCCTTCTCGTCCTTGATTCCCTTGCGCCACAGGCCGAAGTGGTTCCGTCCCTCTTCGGGGGCGCTGACGCCCATGCCCAGCCAGTAGGGCTTGCGGTCGGGGCCCATCAGAACATTGGAGAAGATGACTTCCTGGTTTTTCATGAGGTTTTCGAAGATGAGGGGATCGTCCTTGGCGTTCACGTCCTTGATGATGCCGAACATGCCGAATTCAACGTTGACCGCCCTGAACTCGCCGTTGATGTTGCGGAAGTAGGCAATGTCGTCGCCCACGATCTGCTCGCCGGGGATCATGGCGGTGGATGTCTTGCCGCAGGCGGAAGGGTAGGCGCCGCAGAAATAGGTTTTTCGTCCCTTGTCCTTGTTGAGGGCGGCCATGATGAACATGTGTTCGCAGAGCCAGCCTTCCTTGCCTGCCTTATTGATGGCCAGGCGCATGGAGTGCTTTTTGAGTCCCACTGAGTTGCCGGCATATTGGTTGTTCATGGAATAGACGATGTTGTTCTGGGTATCCATGTAGATCCGGCGCTTATCCAAATTATCGGAGCAGCAGTGCTCGTCCAGGGCTCCGGCTGAGTGTATAAAGCGGAAGAACTGGTTTTTCTCCTCTTCCTTCATGTCCAGGAAGTGATGATAAGCGGAGCGGTAGAGAATGAATTCAGAGTGGGCTACATACCAGGAGTCGGTGAACTGTACGCAGGGAATGGTAAAGGGACTTTTGGTGGGACCTTCGGAGAAGAACTGGAGGATAGCATCCTTGCCCTCCATGATTCCTTTTGATATCTCCATGATCTCGGAGTAGCCTTTTTCGTACTCGATGGTGTTGAGGGCGCCCATATCCTCGAGATTTTCCTTGTACACCATGAAGCGGGTGCCGTTCTTGTCCCTGCCCTGATCGCAATAGCCGTCCCAATGGATGGTCTGGGCCGGATTGGCCATCCGCTCTTCCTCGCCCTTGGCCAGCGCCTGGTCTCGAACATACTGAACGTCAACTTCGCTGTCGTCGCAGACATAGATCGATTTGGGCCGGCAGTGTTCGGCAAAAAAGCCTGTAAATTCGATTACCGAGGGATTCTTCAGGGCTGACAGTTTGGCGAAGCTGTCGGAACTCATGATGTTCCTCAACAGAGCTTCATACTTCGGGGACATTGATATCTCCTTGCTTTTGTACGTACCTGCGGCATCCGCAAGCGTGTGTAAGGTAATAAGGTGTGTCTATCATGATAGAACGCTTATCGAAAACGCGCAATGCGTATCGTCCGGCTGAAGATAGATCGGTACAGAGCAGGGGGAATTAAGGGTAACCGCGATGAGCGACATAAGAAATTGTGTTTTTCCATTTGAAATTAGCAGGCATTATGTCGTATATTATTCATATGAAAAGATGGGACAAGCTGATTCTCGATTCTAAGACTCCCCAGGAGTATGTCGACCGTTCTTTCCGATCCGGTCTGCCCCCAGCCGAAAAGGCAAGGCTCGCCCGCCAGTGGATGGAGGCTACCGGGTATAGCAAAGAGGATATCCTCTTTGCCCGTAACCGCCATCCTCACTGGAAGGAGAAGAAACAGGAAGGCTCCGAGGGAAGGACTAGACGGCGCTTGGACAAGCATGATTATTCCCGCAGCGCCCCTATTCAGTGGACCAAGGAATTGCTCAAGGAGTTCCTCGATCTCAACGGCAAGGACAAGTCGGGCAGGTATCTGCACCGTGACTGGGAGCTGGCCAACCATTTCGGGACCACTATTCCCTCGGTTCAATACCTGCGGAGAAAGTATCTGAGGGTGAGGGAGCTTTTAGGTCCTCGGGCGCGGAAGGAAAAGATTCTGGAGTACATGGTAAGTTCCGAGATCGTGCTCCAGAATGGCGGTCCAAGAAAATAGACGCTCGCTTTTCTGCGGGCCTTCTCTACCTCAAGCCAGGCGCGGGGGCGGTGTAACGCTAGGCTTCCTTTGCCGCTGTCCTGGAATCCATGACTCTTCTGTACAACTCATTAGCGGGAAAGAGGAGGGAAGGGTCTTGCTTCACAAGGGCAAAAGCCTCGGCCCTGGCGGATTTTAAAAGCTCGAAGTCCTTCAAAGGATCGGCGATCAGGAGCCGCAGAGCGCCGGACTGTGCGGTCCCTAAAAGTTCGCCGGGACCTCTGATCTTGAGGTCTTCTTCGGCGAGGGCGAATCCGTCGGTACTGGAGTAGAGCGCCTTTAGGCGCTGAACAGCCTCCTCGCCTATCTCCTTTGAATATACGAGAAAACAATAACTCTGGTGACCCGACCTGCCGATTCTTCCCCGCAACTGATGCAGGGCGGAGAGACCAAAACGCTCGGCATGCTCGATCACCATCACCGCTGCGTTGGGAATGTCCACACCGACCTCGATAAGGCTGGTGGCTACGAGTATCTGAATCTTGCCTTCCACAAAGGCGTCCATGACCCGACGTTTTTCTTCTTCCTTAAGCCTGGAATGAAGAAGACCCAGCGAGTAGGCAGGGTAGACCTTGCGGGCGAGCAATTCTGCCATATTCTGAACGTTTTTCAATTCCGCTTTTTCGGACTCTTCGATAAGAGGGTAGACAAAAAATGCTTGTCGTCCTTGGGCCACCAAGCTGTCTACAAATTTATATACCTTAGACTCATTCCCTTCCTTGGCAAGATGCGTAATCACCGCCTTTCGGCCGGGAGGGAGGTTTCGAATCGAGGAAACAGCCAGGTCGCCGAAAAGGGTGAGGGCAAGGCTCCGTGGAATTGGGGTCGCGGTCATCATCAATAAGTCTGGGATGTATCCTTTTTTATACAAGGCCATGCGCTGCAGAACCCCGAATCGATGCTGTTCGTCGATAATAATCAGGCGCAGATCCTTATACAGCACATCGGAGGAGAAAAGCGCGTGGGTGCCCAGGACAATATCCACATCTCCGGTGGAGAGTGCCCTAAGCAGGGGCGGTCGGGAAGAATCGTCCACATTCCCGGTGAGGAAGGCCAGGCGTACCCCCAGGGGTTCCAAAAGCTTGGCTGCCGTGGCAGCGTGCTGGCGGGCCAGGAGTTCCGTAGGCGCCATTATCGCCACCTGCGCTCCCCGTTCCACCGCCCTGAGGGCCGCCAGTAAGGCGACGATAGTCTTGCCCGAGCCGACATCGCCCTGAAGGAGCCTTGCCATAGGCTGAGGACGGCCCATATCAGCCTCGATTTCCTCCACTGCCTTAGTCTGATCCGGGGTGAGGGAGAAGGGAAGCCGTTCCAGCAGCCGCCTGCTCAGTATGCCTTGGATCGGTTTGCGTTCTACTGCCTGAAGCGTTCGCGCTTGAATTCGCAGGGCTATTCCCAGCTGAAAATGAAAAAGCTCTTCATAGGCCAGGCTTGTCCTGGCCTGGGACTTTTCAGCCTCCGAGAGTGGAAAGTGTATGGCCCGCAGCGCTTCGGCCTTGGGCATAAGGTCCTTGGCCGCTATCAGTTCCGGGCTCAGTTCATTTTCCACCCGGCGCCCGTACATCTGAAGCGCCTTTCGGATCAGTTTGCGCAGGGCGGCCTGGCTGAGCCCGCTAGTCAGAGCATAGAGGGGCAGAAGCCCGGGAAGGGGATTAACACCCTCTTTATACAGTTCTGCGTCAAAGGCGGAGGACTGAATCTCGCCGTACCGGAACTGGAATTTGCCGTGGATCAGAATTCGGGCTCCTACCGGGAGGCTTTTTTCCAGAAAGGGCCTGTTGAAACAGAGAAGCACCGCTTCGGAGCTCTCGTCCCGAACTCGAATCTTAAGGGTACGCATCGCTCCATAGCCGAACCATTCGTGGGCCGCCACATCGGCGATGGTATGAACCGGGTTTTTGTCGGTAAAACGGGACAGGGGGACAAAGACAGTCCGGTCTTCGTAGTCTTTGGGATAGTGGGAGAGCAGTTCCGCTATTGTGCTGATTCCCAGCCTGCCCAGCTTTGAGGCCAAGGCGGGGCCGACATTTATGAGGCTTTCTACCGGCTGCTTGAGTTCGTGGAGAAACACAGTGGGATTATACCCTAGCGGCGGCTCCGTTGTACACTTTATGACCTCGTGGTAGCATTTAGTCGGGTTCTAGGCCGATAGAAGCATTCTAAAAGGAGCCGATATGCACGAGGCGATGAAAAAACTCATCTCAATAGATAGGGAACGAGGCATCATAGCGCATATATCCGCCCTCCTGGGCTGGGACCAGGAAACCTACATGCCCGAAAGCGGGATTGAGGAACGGTCTGAGCAGCTTGCTATTGTGGAAAACCTAGTCCATGAAAAAGCGGTTAATCCGGAGATCGGAGCGCTGCTGGAAAGGCTCGAGGGAGAAAAGAATCTCTCTGAGCAGGAACTAGCCTATATACGGGTTTCCCGCAGGGAGTACGACAAGGAAACCAAGCTGCCGGCCAGCCTGGTGAGTGAAATAGCCAGGCAGACTAGCCTATCCCAGGCGGCATGGGTACAGGCCAAGAAAAACAATGACTTCAAGCGCTTTGCCCCCCATCTGGCCACAATGATCAAGCTGAATCTGGAAAAGGCCACCGCCCTGAACCAGAGCGCTGCTCCCTACGATGTCCTTCTGGACCTGTATGAAATCGGAAGCACCGAAAAGGCCACCGCCCAGATATTCAGCCTCATGAAGCGGGACCTTGTGGAAATTCTTGGCGCAATACGATCAAGGCCGCAGAGCGATGACAGCTTTCTCCACCGCAGAGTGAGCCCCGCCGCTCAAGCTAGGATGAGCGATTACTTCATGACTGCCGTTGGATTCGATAAGCGCCGGGGAAGGCTGGATACCGCCGCTCATCCCTTTACCACAACCCTGGGCAGGGACGATGTACGAATAACAACCCGGTATGTCGAAGACTATTTTCCTTCCAGCGTGTTCAGCACCATTCACGAGGCGGGCCATGCGCTGTATGAAATGGGCCTGGAGGTAGGACCTGAGTATTCCGGCACCAGGCTTGCCGATGCGGCTTCCATGGCGATCCACGAATCCCAGTCGAGAATGTGGGAGAACATTATCGGGCGTTCGCTTCCGTTCTGGAGCGCTCACTATAGGAATATCGCTCCCATGGCAGAAGGGGTACTGGACGGAGTGGCGCTTGAGGATTTCTACAAAGGCGCAAACAGCGTGGAGGCCAGCCTCATCCGCACCGAGGCCGACGAGGTAAGCTACGGTCTCCACGTCATACTGCGATTCGAGCTGGAGTCGGCACTCATCAAGGGCAGCCTGGCAGTGCAGGACCTGCCCGAGGCATGGAATGCCGCGGTAAAAGAGACGTTCGGACTCGAGGTTCCCGATGACGCACGGGGCTGCTTGCAGGATATCCACTGGTCTATGGGCTCCTTCGGATATTTCCCGAGCTACGCGCTTGGCAACCTTTACGCCGCCCAGTTCTGGGCCGCAATGAAGGATCAGATACCCTCGCTGGAGCAGAGCATTGCGGCGGGAGACTGCTCTCCGGCCCTGGACTGGCTTAGAGACAAGGTGCACCGGGAG
>JAVEYV010000055.1:0-10408 GCA_034003305.1 Spirochaetia bacterium
TGGCCCGCTTGATCACGTCGCCCGAAGCGAGCTTCACATAGTTCACCTTGATCCCGGTCTCTTTTTCAAACATCGGTACCAGGGCGTTGATGATCGATTCCTCGTGGGCCGTGTAGACCACCACTTCATTAGACGCGGCGCTTGCCGAAAAGGCTACCGCGACACAGAACAAGGCAAGAAGAATACGTTTCATGATAACCTCCGAAAAAACCAGACATTCGCGGCGCCGCAGAAGACGCCGCGTATCACACAGCAACCTATTTTAGCACGCCTCTCAAGATTTGGGAAAGGGAATGCACATTCCTGTCGTAGCAGAAGGTTCCGAAGCCCAAGCCTTCCGCGGCTTCGCAATAGGCCTTTACATCATCGATATAGAGACAGTCGCCGGCAGCGAGCCCAGCGTACTCCAGCAGCGTGAGCCAGATTCGGGGATCGGGCTTCATTAAACCCACCTTGTACGAAAGGATGTGGAGCTCCGGGATTGAGGCCAGCACCTCGTTTTCAAAGATCATGGTGGCGTGGAGAAAAGCAGTGTTGGAGAGGACAAAACAGCGAGCCCCCAGATCTCTGGCGGTTTTCAGCCCGGCCTCGCCGTCGGGATTAGGCAGAATGATGCGGCGATAATCGGCCACAAATTCCTCGTAGGAATAGGATGGATCGAAGCCAGCGAGCTCGGTCACCCGACGGAAGAATCCATGGGAATCGTAACGCCCGGTCTCGTGTTCCTTCTCCAGGCTGTCTCCCCAGAGCGCCGCGTCCAACTCCTGGGCAGAGAGCTTGGACCGCGGCGCCGCCGCCCGGGCGAAGGCCATGCGGTCCAGGCCGCAGAGTACGTTGCCAAAATCGAAGACCACCGCCTTATACATGGACAACTCCTTCTTTTGTGCAGCGCTGGCTGAATTTTAAGTCCGCGCAGACATAATTTGCTGGCAGCGCGGGCCTGGTTTGCCGGCCGCGCGGCCGGCAAACCAGGCCCGCGCGAGAGTATTCGCAGAACGCATTTTTAGCGTAGTATGAAGCATGTCCGAAGAACAGCCGAACAATCCCCTCCATGGTCTTACGCTGGAAGCTATCGTAACCCGTCTTGTGGATCATTATAAATGGGAGGGCCTGGCTGCCAGAATACGGGTCCGCTGCTTTTCCAGCGATCCGAGCATAAAATCCAGTCTCACCTTCTTGCGCCGTACCCCCTGGGCTCGAACCAAGGTCGAAACCCTGTACATCAGAACAAACTTCAACCTTCCCGCCCGTTCGGCTTATTCAAAATCCCAAAGGCCGAGGTCGGCAAAGCCTCCTACGCCTTTTCCCCCGGCTCCAGCGCCTCGCCGGGGTACTCAAGGTATGAAAACAGCTGGTCCAAAGAAGCAAGATAGCCCGAAACGGAAAACCGGGGAGTAAAGCCTTTCAGGATTCTCCGCGCCGCTGCCGCATTGTCGGCTCCCAGGGCTGCAAGCGTCCTGAGCAGTATTTCCGCCGGTGCGCGATAAGCGCGCTCGGGTTCCTTCGCCGTAAAATCCGCGGAATGTATATCGCCGGAAAATCCCGAAAATCGCAATTGGCAGGTTGGCTGTATGCAGGCAACATCGCCGATGTCGTCGGATGCGTAGGATCGAGAATCGAAATCGATACTGTTTTTATCCAGGGCAGACGCGGCGGCCCCACCGAGGATGTCCCCGAGCGCAGGGTCGGGGTTGAATGCCTGGTACCCCGGGGTAGTGGCGATGCGGAGCCCGGCGCCCAGAGCGAGGGCGCCGGCGCGGAGGGATCGGTCCACCTTGACCGCTGCGGCCAGCACCGCCTCGTGGGATGCTCCCCGTATGTATGTCTCCAGCACAGCCCTATCAGGCACCGAATTTACCACAGTCCCGCCCTGGGTGAGTATCGGGTGCACCCTGATATGATCGTCCTCCATAAAGCTTTCGCGCTGGGCATGAATCGCCTGCAAGGCCAGGCTAGCCGCACTCAAGGCGTTGACCCCCTTTTCAGGCTGAGCCCCCGCATGGGCGGCCCTGCCGATAAACTCCGCCCGCTTGGCCAGAAACCCGTTCATGCTCCCGTTAACCGTCGCTATCCGTTCGGGAGAATCCCCCATGGAGTGATATTTGAGTACAAGCAAGGGAGCATCGAAAAAGCCTAAGCGAATCATCTCCTGCTTGCCCGAGAGGTAGACTATTTCCTTATTCCGGCGTAGCTCGAGTCGCCGACCTAGATCCACGTACTCCTCGGCTGGAGAACCGGCGAAAACAATCCGCAGACCTAGCTTTTCCGCTGCCCCGGTTTTTGCCAATACCCTGAACACCCCCAGCATCACCGCCATCTGCGCGTGATGCCCGCAGGAGTGAAGGTTTCCGCCGGGAACAGTCTGGCTGGGAAGTGCGTCCATGTCCGCCAGAAGCATTACCGCCGGATCGTTCTTATTGCCCAGATCGGCCCAAACACCTGTCCTGGCTATTCCGGTTAGAGGAGAAAACCCTAAGGCTTTTAGTTCTGAGCCGATAATCTCCGCTGTCTTGAATTCGAAAAAACCCAGCTCCGGCGAATTCCACAGCCTTTCGGCAAGATCGTAGAGCCATTCGCTGTCATCCCTCAGACAGAGGAGCGCTCGGTCAAGCATTGTATGGTCCATGAAACGATACTAGCCTGTCGCACCGGCAGGGCGCCAGAGCCGCGGCGCCGGCGTCGAGCGATTACGCTGTTTCAACGCTACAGGGCTAAAATATCCTTCCACACCCGCTCGTCTACAGGAATACCCTTGGCCAGATTTTCTTCCCTGACAGCGCGCATGCGCTGACCGGGGTATACCACGGGGTCTGACCCTCCATCGGGCTTAGAGGCTAAAAGATCTTCCACGGCTTCTCGAATAATGACTTCGACCTTTTCACCCGGAGCTACCGCCTGAAAATTGATCGCAACGAAGGCCTGGCAGAGATCCCGCTCCCCTGAGCCCTTCTTGCCGATCGCTTGAACAGTATCGCCCAGGGAAATTCCTGCCGCGAATATATCCAATCCGAAGGAAAGGGCAGCGCCCTTCCAAAACCCCGCGGGAAGCAGCCGTTTGGACTCAAGAACAGCCGCTGGATCGTCGGTAAGATTGCCCTGGGCATCGAAACCCGCCGCGGTGGGCATGCGCCTACCCTCCAGCACAGCCACTTCCAGGGATCCGTAGGAATACTGGGACATAGCCATATCCACCAGGATATCCCCATCCCGGTACGGGAAGGCGAATACCAGAGGGTTGTTCCCCAGCCGTACATCCTTGGCGCCCCAAGCCGGCATATTTGTGTAGGTATTGCTGAAGCAAATGCCCGCCATTCCCCGGGCGCAGGCCTGATACCCATAGGTAGCCGCCCTCAGCCAGTGGTTCGTGTTTCTCAGCGCAACATAGCCGATGCCGTGCACCGAAGCCAGATCGATCGCCCGTTCCATGCAGATCCATGCATTGACGATACCCAAACCCTGCCGGCCGTCGTAGTTCTCCAGCGCGCCGAACCCGTGCACCCGCACGGGTTCGGCGTCCATATCAACAATCCCCTCATCGATCTGCGCCACAAGCCGAGGAAAACGGTTGATCCCGTGGGAATAGGTACCCTCCAGGGAATTGCGGGTCATCTCCTTGGCAACCTTGGCCGCATGAGCCGACGGGCAGCCCCGATCAACCAGTATCTTCTCCAGCCTAATCTCTATCTCAGCCGCCGGAATCCTCATATCAACCCTTGACAAAAACAGCCTGAGCGGCGGCTACCGCCGAACCCGGTTCGAAACGGCAGCCCGATGCGGCGAATCCCCGTTCTATCGCCCCCAGGGTGGCCAGAATCTCGGCTGCCCCGCTGGCCCCCATGTGCCCTATTCGAAAGTATTTTGCCTTAATCTCGGGGTGGAGCCCGCCGGCCAGCACAACACCCTCCGCGGCAATCCTGCCCAGCACCGACCCATCCACGCCCTCTGGATACCAGGGCGCTGTCAGTGTCGAGGCACAGAGTTCCTCCCTCGCAGGAACAAAACCCAAGCCCATGGCCTTAAGTCCTGCCCTCATCGCTCTCGCTCCCAGCTCGTGTCGTTTGAAGCGAGCATCCATGCCCTCTTCGAGAATCTGCCCGAGGCTCACATTGAGGGAGCGCACAAGGTTTACCGCCGGCGTGCCGAAATACGCAGGTTTCCTGGCCTCGTAGGCTTCCATAACCGGCAGCCACTTGCCCCAATCGCAGTAGTAGGATCGAACAGGACTCTTGCGGGCGGCAAAGGCGCCCAAAGCCCTTGGACCCGCCACAAGCAGGGCCAGTCCGGGCGGGACTCCGACAGCCTTTTGCGAAGCAGTGAGCGCCACATCCACGCTCCAATCGTCCTGCCGCAATTCCTCTCCAGCCACCGCGCAAACCCCATCCACCACCGACAGAACACCCTCACTTCTGGCCGCCGCCGCCAGCTCCTTTACTTGAGAACGAATGCCGGTGCTGGTATCCACATGAGTGATGCACATAAGCTTATATTTCTTAGCCTTGAGCATTGTCTTCACCGCATCGATACCGGGCACATCCCCCAGAGCGCTGGGTGCGACATCAACCTCTGCGCCATGAACCTTAAGCACCTCCGCCATTCGATCGCTAAAATAACCGGCGTTCACCACTAAGACCTTATCGCCCGGCTCCACCAGATTGGCCGCCGCCAACTCCATGGCCAAGGTTCCGCTTCCGGCAACAATAAAAGGCTGCGCACCCGGAGCAAGCCACACCTTGCGCATTTTCTCCAGCGCTTGGCCGAATTCCTCGATAAACCGCTGGTCCACATGGCTTAAGGTAGCCTTGCCCATCTCAGCCAGAACCTCATCGGTAAATTCGATCGGCCCGGGAATCATCAAAATGCGCTTGCCTCTCATATCGTACTCCTTTCGTCCGCGGCGTACTAAGCCTTGGATTTCTCAATACTGAACGAGGCTTTTTCAAAACTAAAACGAGTTTTGAAAAAGCTACCTTACTACAAAGCCAATTTCAAAAGTTAACAAACTTTTAAAATTGGCTCGAACAGGAATGCACAGAACCAATTCTAAGCCCGCAGCCCCAAGACCGTCTAGTTGATTCGCAAGCAGGTTTCATCCCTCGGCAGCTTGCTGCGAGGTTGTTGATTCGAGCTGGAAAAACCAGAGATCTCAGTCTCCTAGCTCCATATCTTCTTCCATGAGGTCGATGATTTCGTCACTGACATCACGTCCGTCAAGCTTCGCTGTTCCCGAGACATATTCGCAATAAGGGGCCTTCCCCTCGTATGCTTCAACCTTGAACTTCATGGCATTAAAAACCAGGTTTCCAGTTTCCTTGCCGCTCAGGGTAATTGTTCCCGCCAGGCTCAAGTCGGTGATCGCGCTTTTGAGCGTCGATATGGCAACACCGTTCGGATCCCCCGGTATATCCAGCTCATAGGTGAAAACAGCGTCAAAGGTCTCCGCAAGCCCTCCATCGAAGCCCCAGCCCCTGGCCGAGTAACCCTCAAAAAGGCTCTCTACGACACAGTCGATGTCCATGATGATTAACCAAAGGCCTGGACCGTCTGGCTCTTTTGTTGGCGCTACTTGGATAAACTGGTTAGTTAAATTGTCCCATTTTGACACCGATTTATACTTTGCTTCTGGGTTTCCCACCTTGAGATAAAACCCTGAATCAATTGTTTCGTACCCCGCTGGGGCTCCCTTGGATGAAGCCGCAGCCTTTTCTTTCTGGGCTGCAAATCCCTCATTCAAGGATTTATTCAGCACGGCTCCCAGCATGGTGTACGTGGTTGGGAAGAGGGTATTCCAAAGTCCGCAGGAGCCCAAGACGACGGTGCAGAAAAGCGCAAATAGAGAAAAGGAAAAAGCGGTTTGCCTTCGCATCCGGATCCTCCTGTGGGCAAGACCTACAAAAAGAGTATAGCACAGGATTCTTGTATAGTGGTATTTGAATAAAATAAGGGCGCCCGAGTTCAGCGTACAGCTGTTTCAAGCGCCCCGCATTGAAAATGGAAGCCCCCGGCATTGCCATCAAGAGTGCCCCAAATACCCCAAGGCTGCCGTGGGTGGACTAGAGGCCTATAGCGATATACCTCCCGTAATCGTTAAGATGGCGTTCAAATCGTCTTTAGTATCGTCCACGAGCGAATCGATATACTCCAGGCTTAGCTTGGCGCTGGTGGAGAGAATTCCGATGGCCTTGTCGAGTGTTAATCCCCCGCTAACCTTGTAGCGCTGGAAAGCCGAACTGTTGAATATTGGGGCGAAGGCAGCAGCGTAGGTAACCCTGTCGAAGAAGCCCTTGGACACCAGGAATTTAGCATCGATCCCATACGCAACGTCTGAAGCCGCCGCGGTAGCCCATGCATGGGTGAATCCCAGATTCAATTTATAGCGGTTATACTGCACTGCCCCATCTAAGCCGTAGGAGAACTCCCAACCTGTGGACCCATTTGCCGCCCCATCCACCTTGGCATAGGTGATAAAAGAGTCTTCGGTTTTAGCGCCAAAGTTAGTGATGAAGTCGCCCATCTTGATACGACCGCTTTTCCACTGCAGTTTTCCGGTATGCGTAAGGGTTGTGTCATTCTTTGTGGAAGAACTCAGGCCTAACTCTTCGGCATTGGTAGTCGCCCACTCAAAGGTATAGTTGATCGAAATATTGCCAAATATGCCCGATGGTGGTGTACCAAGGCCAATTGTCCCCGTATGGACGACATTGGAGATATCGTCCTCCGTGGCCGCCACAGAAGATCCGCTCCCTGTGAATAATGGCAAAATTTCGTTGAACAATATGTCAGGGATATTATCTTTAGTCCACTCATAGCCCAGCGAGAATGAAAAATTCCCAATAGAACGCTCTACAAGGGCACCGATGCTGCGCACATCGGTATCCACCGACGCGGCGAGGCTCCGATACGCGCTGTCAGTCTTGCGATACCAGGCGCCTAAACCCAGAAATGGAATTTTTAAGTCAGCTCCGTACGTCAAACCCCAGAGCTCCCTGTTCAAGGCTTTCGTTATAAGTCCGTCGCTTAAAGGAAAATAGTCCAAGACAGGGAAGATGTTATGAATCATATCCACATAGGTTAAATAGGGCGCAATATCAAATCCGAAGCCTGAATTAATATCGTTGGCCAACTTGGTCATATCGATAATCGAACTCGCGTCGTTGTTATAGAGGGTAAGCCCCATCCCCGCGGAAAGAGAGAATAGATCGTTCTCCGTACCAGTATTGAGACCGAATATCAGATTCTCCTCCGGCTTGACCGAGCCTAAATCGTAAAGAGTTCCGATGGCATGGGGGAATGTGGACGACTTGATGCTGTTATATCGTCCCTGAAGCGAACTTATAAAGGAAATGTTGGTCTGCAGCCACCAGAGGTCGAATACATCGAAGGAGAATTGGAGGCCAAAGAAATTTTGCGGCCAGATCGCCTGATAGAGTCCCGGGTCCGAAAGCCCTTTCGCCACGGTCAGTTCGATAAATGCGGCATCAATAGCCAGCGAATGTCCTCTGAATCCGAAGTCCTTAATCGTTTCCTTCTGAAAATTAACGCTCTGGTCTCCAAAGGTGTAGTTAAAAACCGGATCGAAGAGGGAAAACCGGATATACATTTCATTATTATTGTAGTAGAGCCTAGGCTCTTCCCCAGTGTAGACGAACTCGTTATCGAAGCTCCAGGGATTCCAGAGATTCATAATGTTCTGGTAATCGGCGATGAGGGGATTTAAAACCCTGCCCGTCGGATCTGCGATAGCCTCGAAAATCGAAAGCTCATCGGCTAAGGTTAAACCGGCGCCGAGCTTTAACGGCCCTGCCTTGAGGCTCGCCTCTCCACCCAATTCATAGTCCGTAATAAGATCGTGGGAAAAGTCGGAGAAGAAAGGAGCCATGGATGCTGTGGTCGTATTCTTACCTAAACCTATTTCATATTTCACGTCTAGGTCGGCGACATAATCCGCATTGGCCGAGAATGCCGGGCCTTTTTCTCTCACAAGATCGAAGCTGTAGGTCTCCCGGAACTTGTTGTTGTAGCGGTCAACTATGCCTATGGTAATCTCAATCTTGTTTTTTTTCACCGCCTGGGGCTTTATGGCGAAGGCTAGGAGCCCCTGGTAATAGGCAGCCTGAAGCAGCGGGTTCCCGTTCTGGAAAATTTCAAAATCCGTGATATCGCTCTCATCCTCCACCTTGAATACCACCAGCTGTTCTTTGCCGATAGCCAACTTGAAGCCCTCAGGGCTCATCAAACTGAGGCCAGGAGGACTTACATCGTGGAGAAGCCTGGCTTTTCGCCAGCCCGAAGTTGGATTCCTGAAAAACTTGCCCTGGGGGGTTTGCACCTGCAGGTAATAGCTCAGTTCCTCGCCCTTCAGATACTCGTAGGACACGATTGCGCTCCATACACCCTCCTTCAGCTCAAAGGGCGCGTAGAGGAGCTCTTCCTTGCCCTCCTGCTTGAAGTAGAAGCGTGCCTGTTCCACCGCCTCGCCCTCGGCGAGGATAAGGCGAACTTCTAGATGCTTGTAGTCGGGTACCTCGTTGGGCACGGAAACGTCATAAGCAAAAACCCCGACTAAAACTACGAATAGCGCGAGCGCCGCAATGCTGTATCGTTTCATTTGTATCCTCGCTTACATGCCGCCGAAGCCGCCGCCTAAACCGCCCCCTAGGCCACCGCCGAAACCTCCGCCCAGGCCGCCCCCTAGGCCACCGCCCATACCTCCGCCCAGGCCGCCCAAGAACCCGCTAAATCCAGGAGGCATACTGCCGCCGGGAGGCATCAAGGGAGGTCCGGGAGGTCCAAAAATGGGAGGCTGTATCTGATTGCCCTGATCGAAGTCCTGAGGAGGACCATTAGGACCTTGCCTATCGTTATTCCCACCTCCCGACTGGTCATCGCCTGAGTCTCCCTCGCCATCGTCATCGGCTGCCTCTTCGGCAGGCGCATTGACGCGCACTTGCTTGAGTGCCGAGATCGACGAACCAAAGCCTCCTTGGGCTTCCACGGTGAAGATATGCTCGCCGATCGAAAGCGACTGCAGTCCGCCCAAAGCCAGGCTTGAACCTGTTCCCACCTGGCCATCCAGATGCGATGTCCAACGTATGGCAGCCCCGTCCAATGCCGTTCCGTCTCTGTCCCGGGCTTCTGCCTCAAGGGTTAAAGCCGCGCCACGCTGAATAATGAGAAGTTCGGTCTCAGGTAGAAGAACCAGGCTCATAGCCCCAAAGACCTTTAATGGGAAGCTAAAGGAAGACAGCACTCTTGCGCCCGATAGGGCATCGGCTCGAATAGTTCGCAGTCCGGGCGCCAAACCCGCAGCAGTGAGGTTAAGGAAGTTTCCGCGCCCAATAACTTCGGTTGAAATATCGTTGTACCAGGCAATCGCATCCACACCCTCCAGTCCCGCCGTAACAGCCTCCACTTGTACATCGGTTCCTTCCAGGTTGAATTCGGTGGGCGCATTATCCACGAAGATTCCGCTGCGCTTTGTGTATACGTTAAGCGTATAGGCCACATTGCGGGACAACCCGTTCTGGGTTACCCCAATCGCCACCTCATAGATGCCCTCGGCCGCCAGGGACAGTCCCGGAATCTCCGCACTGAAGAGCCCCTCCCCACCTGCGGGAGTCCAGAGGCTGGCCACAGGGGCACCGTTGAGTGTCATGGCAAAGCTGGGAGAAGAGAATCCCGTGAGGGCCAGCGTGAGCGGCACAGCCTCCTGGGCCCAGAACGCGGCCCCCGGTGCCGGGCTAACCAACACAGCGCCCACAGTTCTGGCCACACTCACGGAGAAGCCCTTTCTGAAAATCTCCCGGCTTCCCGCATCGGCTACTCCAGTATCGGTTATTACCAAGCTAATGTTCGCGTCCGCCTCGGCGAAGTCCTTTAATTCTTCCGAACTGAAGGCCGCGTCTTTACCCTCTTTTTCCAAGGTTCTATCGACCTGATTGAGAGTCCATCGCACCTGGGGTGTTATGCCGCCCGCGAACTCCACCTTGGCCATAAGCGGGGCGCCCCCTTCCGTGAGGAGGTAGGCAGGAAGGCCATTATTGACTACCGCATTTATCCCGGTTACAGCTTCGTATACCTTAAATCCTATGCCGGCCTCACCCGAAGCTCCGTTGCCATCGGTCGCTGTCGCGGTAACCCTGTAGTCGCCCACCGGGGCATCTTGCAGCACAAAGGGATTCCCCTCGCCCAGGGTTGCGCCATCCTGTCCAACCCACGTAAGCCTTCCGGTAAAGCTCTGATCATCGGTAACCAAAGCCGAGAGCACGATAGGCGTACCCCTTAAGAACTGGCTTCCCTCCACAATATTGGAAATCGAAACTTTTGGTTTGACATTCACTGTAAAGCTCAGCTCGGTCTTGTCCACAGCCCCGTTTCGCGACACCTGCGCGGCCAGGACATAGGCTCCCGG
>JAVEYV010000056.1:0-10347 GCA_034003305.1 Spirochaetia bacterium
GTGCGGCTCATTCAGCTTGAGCCCGATGGCCTTTGCCGCGTTCTCGGCGTCCTGGCCTGCGAAAACGGATTGAAAGATCAGATTGGATGCGTAGGGAGCCCACCATTCCCAGGGATTGCTTCCTTCAACCATGGTGACCACAACGATCTGCTCCTCTGGTTGGGCCCCGTAAGGCCCAAAGGCGGCGAACCAGGAGTGCCAACGATCCTTGAGTCCAATTTCAGCGGTTCCCGTCTTGCCGGCTACCATGACAGCCTTTGTGGAGACCGGTACGCGGGCCGAACCATAAGCGATAACGCTCCTGAGATCTTCCCTCAGTGTTTTAAAGGTTGCCGAACTGATGGAAGAATCGGTGAGTATCTCCGGCCTTATTGACTGAATCAAGGCACCCGTTTCCCCGTCACGGATTTCTCTCAGCAAATGCGGCCTGTAAATTACTCCGTCGTTTACCACCATGGCGATCATATTGGCCACCTGAAGAGGTGTAGCGAGCAAGTAGCCCTGACCGATGGAGATATTCATCGTATCGCCGAGACTCCAGCGCTCCCGATAGCTTTCTTCCTTCCAGCGGGGGGTCGGTATAAAGCCGGCGTTCTCGCCGGGTATGTCTATCCCTGTCGGCTTGCCATACCCGTAATCGCCGGCATAGCTGATGATCTTTTCCACTCCGAGATTTTCCCGTCCCACCGTCCAGTAGTAGATGTCGCAGGAATGGGCGAGGGCTTCCTGGAGATCCACAGAGCCGTGGCCGGGGCTGTGAACCCAGCAGTTCCAGGTTCGGCCGCCATACTCAATCGAGCCTTGGCATGTAATAGTGGCGTTTGGAGAAATTGCCTTTTCCTCAAGAATAGCTGTGCTGAGCACTGTCTTGAAGGTCGATGCCGGCGGATAGGATGACTGGATTGCCCTGTTGAGGAGCGGTTTATTCGGGTCGTTCAGGAGCTTGAGGTATTCTTCGCCCGAGTTGGAGGATGTGAAAATTGAAGGGTCGTACCAGGGATAGGAAACCATTGCCAGGATCTCTCCAGTGTTGGGCTTCAGTACGATGACAGATCCCATGCGATTGCCGAGTGCCCTTTCGGCGGTTTTCTGTATCTCGGTATCGATGGTGAGGATGAGCTTTTTGCCCTGGATGGGGGCTTCCAGCCGTTCGCCTTCGCCGGTGAGGTTTTTCCCCTTTACATCAACGGTTTTTCGTAAGTACCCATCCTGTCCTTTTAGGCTGCTGTCGTAAAATTTTTCCAAGCCTGTTTTACCTATAATGTCGTCAGCGGAATAACCTTTGTTATAGAGCAGCTTATAGTCGTCCCTTCCTATCTCGCCCACGTAGCCGATGAGATGAGACAGCGAACCTATATCGAGGTAGCGTCGGATCGGTCTTGAATTCCAATAGACACCGGGGAAGTCTTCCTTGTGTTCGGCGATCTTGGTTATCGCCGGGTAGGAAGCGGAACTGCTGACCGCGATGCGTTGATAGAGGTGATAATACGAGGGAGGTATCTTTCTGTGAATTTCCGATACCTTGATAGTAAGAATATCAGCCAGTCTTTCGAAGACCTGCTCGCGTTTGGATCCAGGGAGTTCCGCCGGGACTATTTCCACCAAGAAGGCCTCTTCGTTGGTGACAAGGGGTATTGAATTGGTTCTATCGTAGATTTCGCCCCGCGCCGCCGGAATCTTTACCGATTGAATCGCGTAGCGGTTGGCCTTTGCCTCAAACTCGGCGCCTCGGATGATCTGCAGGCTGAATAGCCTGGCCGCGTAGAGAAGAGATAGGCCGATAATGAATACTTTGAGAACAGTAATCCTTGTCTTGTTATCCCCTGAGAATCCCATTACCGAAAAATCCTCATCGGCGGATTATGGCCGGAATCGTTTCGCCGTTTCATTCGCTTGGTTTCCTTGTCACCAACAGATACTTAAGTTTTTTAAACAGAAAAAACAAGGGCGCCGCAAGCGCTCCGTTAAGCGCCGCTTCCACCCAGAATCGGAGATCCGCAAAGGAATAGGAATCCACAAGGTCAGATCTGAAAATAAGAGCAAGGATCAGGCTTGCAATACCCTTGAGCAGGGTGCTGGAAAATCCGAGGATAACAGGCAAAATCAGTGTGTCCATATCGAGGATTTTTCTGACGAAGGTTACGGAATAGGCCGGCAGAATATAAAGGAATGAGGAATACCCTATGGGCGCCGAAGAGAGCAGATCGCACACTATTCCGCTTAAGAAGGCTACAATGATCCCCTCAGGCCCTTTGTTGTTATAGGCGACCCAGAGTATGAGCAAAAACGCCAGATCAGGGATTACGCCCCAGAAAAGACCGTTTCGGAGCCAGGTGGTTTGGATAAAGAGGAGGAGGGAGCTTATGGCCGTCGATGCAATGATGCTGGTCGTCATGGGCTGCCCCCGGCATTTTTCAGGCCAGCCTGCTTCGCGGCATCGCCGCCTTGCTCGATGTTTCGCTCGAGAATGAAGAGATACTCGATTCTGGAAAAAGCCAATGCCGGTTCCAGAAGAATTATGGAAGAGCTTCCGTATTTAGGAGTCCTCACTTCCTTTACTCTGCCTATGGCGATATCAGGCGGATAGATCGAATCAAGACCGCTGGTTACTACCATGTCGCCTATCTGGATATCCTGGGCATTCAGCATGGAAACGTAATTCATCACCAACGGCTCGTCGGGATTGCCTTGACCGTTGACAAGTCCTTCGACTCTTGTGCGTGAAAGCCGTGCCGCGACATACAAGCGCCCGTCGTATATGGGCAATACAACGCTCGAACCATGACGGGTTTCCAACACCTTGCCCGCCAGTCCTTCTATTCCGTTTTGGAACGCCGCGACAGCCATATCAGCTTCGATTCCCGCGCTGCTGCCTTTGTCGATTACATAGCTGGAATAGAGATTGCCCGGATCCTTGGCGATTATCCGCGCCGCAGCCTTTATAGAGGATACGCTCTCGAAAAAGCTCAGTTGCTCTTTAAGACGCTCGTTCTCCGCCAAGGTGTTCACGTAGTCGCGCTCCAGGTTTTCGAAGCTCTCCAGTTTTGAAACGAGAGTCTCGTACTCCTCCCTCAGCTGGCGCAATTCTCTGATGGAAAAGACCGTTCTTTGAATGAAGTTCTGAACCCCGAAAAAGAGTTTCTGCATTCCTCCGCCGATACCTGTCACTAGTGCCCGTGGAAGATTTTGTACGGTGTTGGTGGAGATTGAAACCAGGATAAGACTGAGCACCATGAGAAGCAGGGGGATTCCCTGTGCGGCCATAAATCCCTGTCCCCGCTTTTTCTGCGGCATCGCCCCTACCTGCTATAAATTGAGACTTTCGTAGACACTATCCGAGGATTCCCTGCTGTTCATCATAATTTCAAAATAGGTGCCCGAACCTATGGCTACGCACTCTAAAGGCTTTTCGGCCAGGATTACCGGAACACCGGTTTCCTTGGCGATGAGCTTGGGCAGTCCCTTCAGCAAGGCCCCTCCCCCTGACATCACGATGCCCCGTTCTACGATATCTGCGGCCAGTTCTGGAGGAGTTTCGCTCAGGGTTTTCTTGACCTCGTCAACAATCTGCGAAATTGAAGGCATGAGCGCTTCCCGGATCTCCACCGAATCGACCTCGAAGCGCCGCGGCAGGCCGGTTATCGCGTCGTTTCCCTTGATTTCGACCTTTTCTATTGTCCGTTCCGGCGAGGCGTTTCCGATTTCTATCTTAAGTCTTTCTGCGGTCTGGTCGCCGATTATGAGGTTGTGGACGTTTCTGATGTGCCGCATTATGGCTTCGTCAAACTCGTCTCCGCCCACCCGTATAGCCCTGGTGACCACCATGCCTTTCAGCGAGATTACAGAAATCTCCGTGGTTCCTCCGCCAATATCGCAGATCATGTGGCCTGCAGGTTCGACGATGGGAATCCCTGCGCCGATAGCGGCGGCCAGTGATTCGGCGATGACCTTCACGATCCTCGCTCCAGCTTTGTACGCTGAGTCGATAACGGCGTTTTCCTCAACCTTGGTTATGCAGGAAGGCACGCCAATTACGATTCTGGGTTTGAAGAACCAGTTTTTGGGAACGACTTTTTGTATAAAGTATTTAATCATCTTTTCGGTGAGGTCGGGATCGGCGATGACACCATCCCTCAATGGGCGTTTTGCCATGATATCCCGAGGCGTACGGGAAAGCATGCCCTTGGCTTCGGTTCCCACTGCGACGAGCTTATTCGTGCCCTTCTCAACAGCGACGACGGAAGGCTCGTTCAGGACAATACCCTTTCCGCGTATATAGATCAGGGTGTTGCATGTTCCGAGATCAATGCCTATATCCTGAGAAAACCTGCTGAAAAATCCGTTCTTCGCCATCATTCCTCCCTATAGACGCTCGGCTAGCTTTTTTCTCGCTTCGATATGATTCGGGTCAATGGACGTTGTCTTGCGCCATGATGCACGGGCCGCGATGGGGTCCTTCAAGGCCTCCGCGACGAGTCCCAGGTTGTACCAGCCTTCGGCAGAGCCGGGGTCGGTTTCCACGATGGATCGGTAGAGCCTGTCCGCTTCTGTCAGGTTGCCCTTATCCATGGCGATTTCGCCAAGCAGGAAACGGGCCCGTTGTACAAGAAGCCCGTCCGAGGCCGAATCTATGCTCGAGGATAGGTACTCGACTGTTTTATCCAGCTCGCCTAATTCTTTATAACTTATTGCCGCCGAAAGCTTCAATATATCGCTGGATTCCTTGGCCAGAGCCCTTTCGAAATGCTGCACCGCGGTACCATGATCGCCGATTCCCGCGTAGCCCAGGGCGAGAAACTGCTCGGAATCCTTGGCCTCGTAACCATCCTTGATGGAGTGCTCCAGGTATTGCACCGAGAGATCTAACCAGGGAGCGCCTTTTTGAAAATAGATCTTGCCCAGGACATATTCAACCTGTCCTTTTACGGGAAGGCGCTTCTGCTGAGCCAGAGCTTTTCGTAGGCTAAAGAGGGCCTCATCGATCAGAGCCTGTCGCTCATCCCCCTCGGGACTGTCTGCGGCCACATAGAAAGAGGCAATGCCGCGCATGCTGAGATAGAAAGAATCAAAGGGAAGCTGCTCAAGAGCAGCCTTGCTCAGTTCCAGGGTCAAAGCCTTGTCCCCGGAATTCCAGGCTTCCAGCACTTTTTGCTTGGAAATATTGGAGTTTCCTTGAATTGATTGGTTTTTTTGCGGGTTAAGCAGATAAAAATACGCGAGAGCACCTAGTCCAATAACGACTGCGGCGATTACCGCGAGCAGGCCTATGGTACGTCCTTTTCCATGCCTTTTAGAAAGGCCCTTAGCCCCGCTTTTCATACACGACAATCCCCGTTTGAGCTTAATTTTGCCTGAACACTGCACAGGTCGAACACAAGTATACGGCGCCAGTCCTCATCAGGATAGAGCCTGCTGCCGTAATTAAATTAAAAAAAAGGAGCGGGCCTATAAGCCGGGTTCTGTACGCAGGATTACCCCGCGCCGCTGCCATCCCTCTGCATCCGTCGTTACCGCCGGACGTCAAGCGGTCTACCCGTGGTTTTCGCCGCCTAAGGCGGCTATGGACGGGCCGTCCACCACTGTTCGACCTTGCTCACGATGAGGTTTGCCCTGCCGTACCCGTTGCCGAGTACGCGGTGAGCTCTTACCTCGCCTTTTCACCCTTGCTGCCCATCTCCAAAGAAGATGGACAGCGGTATATTTTCTGTGGCACTTTCTGTCCGAATCCAGCCTTGGGGTTATAGGCCCCGGTCCAAATCCGTCCCGGACGTTATCCGGCATCGCGCCCTATTGAGCCCGGACTTTCCTCGACGAAGGATCACTCCTCCGCCGCGGCAGCGCGGCCCGCTCCTAGTATTATACAACACCCTAAAAGGAAGAAAGTAAAGCTTTCAGTCTTCCGAATCCTCGGTATACTCCTCACGCACCGCGGCAGCCTTGCGGGCGGTGGGCTTTCGTGAAGGAGGGAAATCCTTCTCCTGCTCTTCCCCGTCCCGCTGCTCCTCTTCATCGTCATCACCCTCGTCCTCGCCTTCCTCGGCATAATCGGCAAGGTCGGCCAGGGAGCCTGACTCAATGTCGCCGATGAACTCCGGGACTTCCTCGGTTTCCTCGAAGAAGAGAATTCGGGAGCAATAAGGACAGAAGTGTACCTTTGTGGCTTCCTCGTCCCTGACTTCATTGACGAAATTGGCGGGAAGAATCATATGGCATCCAGTGCAGACCACCCCATGTATGGGAACTACGCCGACGCCCTTTTTGTTTCTGATAATCCGCTCCAGCTTGAACAGGATATCGCTGCCGATTCCTTCGGCGATGGAGAGTTCTTCGGCCTTCAGCCTTTCAACCTCTGAAGCCTTGGCCTCGCGCTGGCTTTCAATTACCTGGCCCTTTTCGGATATTTCCTCTTCAAGCATGGAAATGCCGCCCCGGGTCTTCTGAAGCTCTTCTTCTATCTCGGCAAAGGAGCGCTCCTGCTGCTGGATATCCTTACGAAGGTTCTGTTCCTTTTCGGTGGCATCCCTGATTTCTTTGTTGATTGCCTCGTATTCCCGCTGGGTCGTAATGCCATCCATCTGCTGCTCCGCTTTTTCCCTGGCCATTTCGGCGTCCTGCAGGGCCTGCCTCAGCTCGCGGATCTTCTCCTCGGAAAGGGTAAATGCTTCATCTTTCTCGGCAAAGTTTTTCTTCAGTCGGGAGAGCATTTCGTTTTGAGCCTCTATCGTCTTCGGCAGGAGAGCTATCTCTTCCTCGAGAGCGACGCGGGCGCCGAGAATTTCCTGATATGATTTCAGTTTTTCCAACATTTCCATGGTTGTCATTCACATACCCCTATCAGTGGTCCATATAATCGCGCAGCTTTTGGCTCCGCTTGAAGTGTCTGAGTTTCTTGAGCGCCTTAGCCTCGATCTGGCGTATACGCTCTCTTGTGACATTGAAATAGAGCCCGACCTCCTCCAGCGTAAGGGAGTAGCCATCGTCAAGACCGAATCTCATGCGCAGCACCTCCTGCTCCCGTGGCGGCAAGGTGGAGAGCACCATCTTGATCTGTTCCTGGAGGAGTTTGTAGTCGGTCTGGATGGAAGGATTCTCAATCTCCTTGTCTTCGATAAAATCCCCTAAAAGCGAATCCTCATCCTCGCCGATCGGCGTTTCGAGAGAGATAGGTTCCCGGGCTACGTTCTTTACGCTCTTAACCCTCGAAACCGGCCAGCCTAACTGCTGGGCTATTTCGTCATCGCTGGGTTCCCGGCCAAGCTTCTGCATGAGCTGACGGGATTCCCTGACCACCTTGTTGATCTGCTCGATCATATGCACAGGTACGCGAATCGTTCTGGCCTGGTCGGAAATCGAACGGGTAATAGCCTGGCGAATCCACCAGGTGGCGTAGGTCGAAAACTTATACCCCTTTCGGTATTCGAACTTTTCAACCGCCTTGATGAGGCCGATATTACCTTCCTGTACCAGGTCAAAGAAATGCAGACCCCGGTTCGTATATTTTTTTGCGATGGATACGACCAGTCTCAGGTTGGCTTTTATGAGTCTGTCCTTGGCGCTCTTCATCATCTTGCGGCCGCGGTTTATATCCCTGGCCATGACGATGATCTGGTCGCACTCCGCTTCGAAGGCCGCCTCCAGTTCTTTCAGCTTTTTGTCGGTAACCTGGAGCTGGCGGATTTTTTCCTTAATCTCCTCGGATGGCAGTCCGAGCTGCGCTTCGATTGCTTCCCGCTTTTCTTTTATTGTGAGATTGCGTCCCAGTATTCGGATATCTTTCATTGAGTTGATCTGAAGTATTCGCTGGATCCGGTCCTGTTCACGCCTGAATTTATTGATTTTTTTAGCCGCGGTTATAAATTTTTCCGAAAAACTGCTAATTTCCTCGGGATGGATCTCCACGACGCTGATCTGCTGGAGAAGGTCTTTACGCTTATCCACCAGATCGGTATCGGAGAAGATATCACCGCCCTTGGCGATGATACGCTTCTTGATCTCCACGTATTCCCTGAGGCTGACAAGGTTGTCACGGATAACATCGCGGTAAAACTGGTTCAGGCGCCTGCGTTCGGCGATTTTCTCTGTATTCTCTTTTCTCTGCCCGCTGGAATCCTTGGATTCCTTGCGCAAGGCTTTGGTCGTAAGCAGATAGAACTCGGGAATGAGCATGCCGGAGGTGCGGAGAATCGCCTTGATGATCTCCTCGCCTTCCTCCATCATCTTGGAAAGCTCGACCTCCTGCTCGGCGGTAAGCAGGTGCTCCCTGCCGATTTCGTAGAGGTAGAGGCGGATCGGGTCGTCGCTGCCCGACTCCTTGGAGTTGTTCACCAGCTTCTTGTTCTCGAGTTCTTTTTTAAGGGTCTGCTCATCCTCGATCTGGATGTCTTCTTCCTCGAGCTGAATATTGTTGCTCTCCAGAAGCGCGAGGATCGCGTCGATCTTTTCCGAGTTAAGCACCGATTCTGGAAGAAAGTCCGAAAGCTCGTCGAAGCTGATGGACTTCTTGGCCTTTCCGTATTCGAGAAGTTTGGCAATGGCGGGGTCGAGTTCAGTATCACTCATCGACTTCACCCTTTAATTGTGCTATTTCTTCATCAATTTTCATTTTCTTCTGCAACAGAGCATGGATGGATTCATGCTCCCCGGCCTGTCTTTCTTCCCCGGCGCTGCCTCGGGAGGAACGCTGCGCTATCTCGGTGACAATTTTCATTGTTTCTCTTTCCAGATTTCTGATTCGAATTGTCTTTATGCCGTCTGTTACAATGCGCTCGGGCTCCTGGTCCATTTCGCCGGAGGCTGCTACCGCGAGCACATAGCGCCGGGCGGCATCGTCATTTGTCAGCGTAAGAATGGAGCCTATCTCCTTTGCGTCATGCGCGGATGCTTCTTCAAGGGCAAGGTACAGATCCCTGGCGCGGGGGTCTTCCAGATCCTCGAGCCGAATGTGCTGCCGGACCCTTGCAAATGATTCAGGGCAAAGGACTGCGGCGGCCATAAAAAAAAGATCGGCGGTTCTAGCCTCCAGGCCCCGCCCTATGGAGTTGGCGCCGCCTGTTCCTGCAGCGCTCTGCCCGCGGGGTCGGCCCTGGATCCGTTTAGCCTTGAGATAATCCGCCAGAAGCCCGCCTGGACTGATGCCCATCCGCATTCCGATAAGATCGGAAAAAGCGTTCCTTCGAACATCGGAATCCAGGGCATCAAGATAGGGAAAGAAAAATTGCGAAGCCTGGAACTTTCCCTTTACCGAAGCGATGTCGAATAGGCTCTCGGCACGACGAATCAAAAAATCCCCGCTACTTATACTGTATTCTGCAAGCTTTTTCAATGCTTCAGGGCCTGATTTCTCCAGAATTTCCGAAGCGTCTTTTCCTTCTGTCATAGAGAGAACCCTGGTCTCGAGACCGGCCGAGACGGCGATGGAACAGGCCCGTTCGGAAGCCCGCAGCCCTGCTTCGTCGGAATCGAAGCAAAGGATTACCGAGGATACCCTTCGGCGCAGCAGCCGAGCCTGTTGCGAAGTAAAGGCCGTGCCCAGAGGGGCTACAGCGTAGTCTACGCCTGCGGCATGGAAGGAAAGAGCGTCCATGTAGCCTTCGCAGACCAGGGAGCGATCCTGGCTCTTCATTGCGGGAAGCGCCGTATCCAGGGCGAAAAGATTCTCCTGCTTATGGAAAATCAAGGTGTCCGGGCTGTTTATGTACTTGGGGCCATCGCCGTCGATAAGACGGCCGCCGAAGGCTATCACCCTTCCCCGCTGATCGGCTATGGGAAACATTATGCGGTCGGCGAAGAGGGGGTATTCAGGATTCCTGCCGGAAAACAAGCCCGAACGAGCGAGAAATTCCCTGGAAAAGCCCTTGCTCTGCAAAAAACGATACAACCAGGTTTTATCCGCCGGCGCGTAACCTAGCCTAAAGGTATCGGCCAGATCGTCGCTTACCGCGCGTCGATTCAGGATCTCTCGTGCTTTTGCGGCGTCCTTGTGATTGCGCAGCACCCAGTGAAAGGCGGTGGCCAGTTTATCGTACAGAGAATAAAGCTGAATTCTTTCGCTCTCGGAACTGTCGGAGCGCAAATCCTCTTTGGGAAGAGGAACATGGGCTTTTTCAGCCAGCTCCTCCACCGCTTCGATAAAGTTGAGCTTGTCCGTCTCCATTAAAAAATCGATCAGGGAGCCGCCCTTTTGGCATCCAAAGCAGTAAAAGAGCCCCCGCTCAGCATCAACGGAGAAGGATGGCGTTTTTTCGGCGTGGAAAGGGCACAAGCCCCACCACTTGCCTCCCTTTTTATTGAGTCTGAGTTTTTCCTGGTAAACGGCGATGTAGTTAGTCTTATCGAGGACTTCCTGGA
>JAVEYV010000057.1:0-10343 GCA_034003305.1 Spirochaetia bacterium
TTTTTTAATGCCTCCACAGGGATATCGCCGATAATGCTGTCCAACTCGTTGGCAGTCTTGGCTAAAAGCAGCACTTGGCCGTGATAGTCCTTGAGCTGGGGCTTCATTTCCTCCTTGAATTCGGGAGCGAAGTCGCCCAGGGCTGTCTCGATCTCCGCCGCCGATTCTTCGGCGTTTTGATACAGATCGGCATAGGCGCCCAGCTCGGTGGTTTTAGCTTCCCGCTGGCGCCGGGCTTCTGCTAGGCTTTTCTTGTTCCGGCGCAAGCCGAGCTTCGAGAAAAACTGACGTGCTCTGCGGGGTCCGGTGGCGATGTACGAAAGAAAATGAATGACGAAAATTATGGAAAGAATGCCAATGGGTATAAGGTGCCAGGGATTGGGACTACCGGTGGCCATGTTGATAACCGTAAGCCCTGCGGATACGGAGAGGGTGCTGAAGAAGTGGCTGCCGACGGAACTTCTGGCTTTATGGATTTCCTTGATTTCCTTGGTCTGCCTCTCGTCAAGATCGGGAAGGGCTTCCGTTTCTTTTGCCTGGCGGCTTAAGCGTCGGGCCGAGAATATGGATTCTATGACGCCGAAGCCCCAGAATGTGCTTACGATCGGCGCCCAGGCGAAGCCGGTGGCTATGTTGAGATTTATAAACCACAGTGCAGCGTTGATAATCGCAAAGGATATAATGTTGCCTGCGAGCCCTTTTTTCTGTTTTTCAGCCTTCGTGCTGATTTCTTTTCTGTATCGGTCGAATGAACTTGTCGATAGGGAATTTGTGGGGATTTTTGCTTGTCTTCGCGATCGATTTCTTGTGCTTCGCTGCCGCTCGCTATCGGAAACCAGGGGCTCGTCGAGTGAGTCTTCGTATTGATCGAGCTTGTCTTTTCGCGTTCCGTTTCTGTGATGAGGCTGTTGCTTCGCCTTATTCTCGACTGATCGTTCGATTTCCGCCACGATGGCGTGAACCGCCGATTCAATGCTGCGGCCGATTTCGCTTGCTATGTCGGAACCCGTGCTCGAAGCAGCGGAATTTCTTGAAGCCTCCGCAGGCCTCGCTGTATCCGCCGGCCCATTAGCACGAGCCTGGCCGGCAGAACTCTTTCGTTTTCCTGTAAGGATTCCCGAATCGGCGAGGGAGGCGATAACCTCGGTGGCTTCTATGCCGTACCAGCCAAACTGGGACCTGGCTTCCTCCACGCTGAGGCGTCTGCCTCTTTTTCGGATTTCGTCCAGGATCGCTCTGCGGATCTCTTCGAGGCTGGGCGTCCTGTCGCCGCTCTTGGCGGATGAATTGGTACCATTGGGCGCGGAATTTGAACTAGCGGAGGAAGCCGCGTCGGCGGCAGTGACTGGGTCTGAAGGGGATTCAGTCGGCTGCGTTCCGCGGCCAGGGGTCTTTGTAAGGATGAATCCCTTTACTCCCTCAGGCAGGATGCTCTGGGCTTCGTTATTGAGCGGGGTGACTTCGATATCGGTCCGGGTTTGCAGCAGGGATAGCACTTCGCCGGAAACGCAGAGTTCGCCGGGATCTACCGCGGAACGGAGGATTTCCGCACTGTCGACGGTGGGGCCGAAGATGTTCTTCTCATAAAATGCAACATCGCCCACATGGATACCCATTCGAGGGTAGAGCAGATCGGGCTGCACCAAAAGGTTCGCTGAGAGTATTTTAAGAGAATCACTGATATCCAGCGAGGCGTCGACCGCGTCTTTACAATTTTCAAAAACAGCCAGAAAGTTGTCGCCGATGGCGCGGACAAGCTCGCCCCGCCTTTGGTTGAGTATGCGGTGTATGGCGTTTTTACTTTCTTCCAACAGCCTGCTGGACTGTCCGGCAGGGCTGGAGATCCCCAGGGCCGGCAATTCCAGGGAGAGAACGGCGGAAAGACGTAAGCGGTTAGCTTCCATAAATTCTCTGGTCAAGCATATGTATAGAGAGCTTTTAGGTCAATCGGCATACCACCGATATACTTTACTGCGTGATATCGGCCCGCTCGAAGCTGAGCTCGAGGCCGGGCAGGTATGCGCGCTGGGCTGTGAGCTCGATCCACTGGTCCGGCTCCAGGGCAGGACGGTTGCCGACAGCGCATTCATAGCCCAATTCCGGAATTAAAACCCAGGCATCCCGCTCCCGGACTTCGAGGACAACAGCCTTTACCCGCAGTCCGGGATTGTTCGCCACATGCCAGGTTATCCAATGCAGCCTGGAATCGCGTTCGGCCTGGCGGGTATATGCCGAGGCCTGGCCGGCGAGAATACAGCGCCGTGAAATCTCATCGGTGCTGAGCACGGGAGAAGCTGCGCTTTTTTCGACTCCGCCCGAACCTTGCTCCCTGGTCAGCCAGGCCCTGATTTGGTAATGAGACAGAAGGTCCTGATATCGGCGCAAGGGGCTCGTCACCTGGCTGTAGAACGATAGTCCCAGGCCCCGGTGAGCAAGGGCTTCGGTTCCGGTGATGCTTGCCCTCATGCCTTTTCGGCGCCGGTACTGTTCGGCAAGTGAAATCGAATTTTCGCCGTCCAGATCCTTGCTTCCATCGCCAGGCTCATCATCAGCGCCGCGATTGCAGAGGCTGAGCGAAGCCGGAAGCTGGGGAGCCTCCTGGCTGGAATACACGAAGGGAAGATCCCGCTCCTTAGCCCAGCGGCCGGCCGCTTCACCGGCCAGAAGCATGAACTCCCTCACGACCGCCGAGGATCTTGTGGGCTCCAGCGGATAGAAACGCGGTTGGGCTTTATCGACCCGGATGCTCGTCTCGGGCAGGTCGATATCCACTGCTCCGTTGGCGCAGCGCCGCCTATGCCTAAGTCGGGCTATCCGATCCATGGATAGCAGCAGCTCGTCTCCAGCCTCGAGCAAATCGTCCGCAGCTTCGTAACTGAGCCTTTCGACCTTGACCAGGCTGGGAAAGATGGAGGTTTCTAGGATAAAGCCTTCCTCGGAGATCCGAATGCAAAAGGAAAGGGCGGGGGATTCTTCCGAAAGCCCCAGGCCTGTCCGCTCCAAGGCTTGATGCGGAAGCATGGGGACGGTTCGTTCAGGCAGATAGAGGGTAGCACCCCGTGAAAGCGCTTCCTTGTCGATCTCTGAGTCCGGCCCGAAGAATGCGGCAGGATCGGCGACATGAACCCAGACCTCCCCGTCCTGAAACCCTATGGCGTCGTCAGGATCCTTGGACCAGGAATTATCGATAGCCAACGAGCGCAGAGCCCGAAGATCCTTGCGCTGAAGCAGGACAGGCTCCTGCTCTACGGCTGGAAAACTGAGGCGGGGCGGGTAAAGGACAGCCTGAGCCCTGAGCGGCCAGGGATTGAAAGAAGCTTCCCAGAGACCAGCATCGATAAGAGCCTTGTGGACCGACTCGATGGTTTCGGAAATTCCCAGGACCGAGGCGAGGGGGCAGCGCTCCTGCCTTCCCAAGGCAAAGGCTTCCAGTTCGGCTATGAAGGAGGCCTGTTCGGGGTTTCGCTGGAGGGTTCCGGCCTGCTTTGACTTTGCGGCCTTGAAGGCTTGAATGAAGTCGCTGCGCCGCTGTTCGGCATTCTGCCGTTCTTCTTCCTTCTTTTGTGCTTTCTCAATCTCAGCAAAACTGAGCGCAAGGGGCCCGGCTTCTCCCAGGATAAAAAGTTTTCCTCTCAAAACCTCCTGGAGACAGGAAACCGCCGCCTGCGGGGAAAACTCCTCAAAAACCAATTCGGCCAGATCTTGCCAGTTCACCGGACGGGGCGATTCCTCTTCTTCAGGCATGAGCATCGCGTGGGCGGTTTTAAAATCGCCTCCATCCAAGGCCTGGGGGATTTTATTGACCGGACCGGGATGAATAAGGAGAATGTCCTTTTCCCGCAGCTTTTTCTGCTCACCGGCTTCATTCTCAACCAGGAGCTTTCCATCGCCATAGGAGACAACGCGATTGATGGAGCGCTTATAGAGCACGAGCGATGAAAGAGGAACCATAGACTAGGTTATAGCCATAAGGGCCGAACCTGCGCAACCGGCTTCCATGCCGGGCTATCTTCTCATTGCAGAATCGCCGCTGGGTTGTTATAATCCATTTTAAACAACGGGTCGATGTATGCCCGAGGATCTACGTAAGCGAAAGGAGCATGGAAATGGTAGCTCTAGCAGTTGGTGTCGTCCTGATCGTCGTAGCAGTTGTGCTCTGCCTTCCGTTCGTAGGGTGGTGGGCTGATGTTCTGGCCTTTCTCAAGGGCTCGATACCTGTTATCGCAGTTTTAGTGGGTGTTGTAGCCGTCCTTATCGGCGTGGCTGATATAAAGGATAAGCGCGAGGCGGAAAAAGAAGAAAAAGAAGAAGCGCAAGCCGAGAGTAAAGAAGAGGACAAGGGCGAAAAAGAGAAGAAGGACTAAGTTCCTTCATCGTATTTTATAACCCTGTCGTGGCTTGCCGTCCGAAGTAAAGCGCTTGACACATTTATTGTTATATGGGATTATGCCACGCGCGTTTTCGTAAACTGCAGCTATAAGGTAAAGGTATACATTGATGAAGACTATTTTCGTAACTTCCGCAACCGCTGAGCGCAAGTGGTACCTCATCGACGCCGAAGGCAAGCCCCTCGGCCGTGTCGCTGTAAAGGTAGCCTCCATGCTTCGCGGCAAGAACAAGCCCACCTATACGCCCAGCCAGGAAACCGGGGATTACATCGTCGTCGTAAACGCCGACAAGGTAGCTCTCACCGGCAGGAAGAGGCAGAACAAGATGTACTACAGGCACTCTGGCTATGCCGGAGGGCTTAAGGATTTTACCTTCACCGAGCTTTCCCAGAAAAATCCGGTGGCCCCTCTTGAGTTGGCGGTTAAGGGTATGCTTCCTAAGGGTCCCTTGGGCCGAAAGCTCTACAAGAACGTAAAAATATATGCTGGATCCCAGCATCCGCATACTGCCCAGGCGCCTGTCGCCATCGATCTGTAAGGGAAGGGGAGAGTAATGGTCAGGAATCTTGGAATCGGAACCGGAAGAAGAAAGTGTGCCATCGCTCGAGTCTTTCTTCGCGAGGGAACAGGCAAGATCATTGTAAACGATGTTGAGGCAACCAAGTACTTCAAGGTAGCCGAATTGGCTGCCAAGGTAATGAAGCCCCTTATCGTCACTTCCAGCGAGAATAAGTACGATGTGCTCGTCACCGTGGTCGGCGGCGGCGTCAACGGCCAGGCCGGTGCCTGCGCCCATGGTCTTTCCAGGGCTCTTGCCCAGGTAGACCCCAGTAATCATGTTGTCCTCAGGGCTAACGGGCTCTTAACCCGCGACCCGAGGATGGTTGAGCGCAAGAAATACGGCCAGCGGGGAGCCCGGAGAAGGTTCCAGTTCTCCAAGCGCTAAAAAGGATATCTGCGGTGCGGATCGAATCCGTACACTTCAATGCCTCCGGCGACGCAACGATTGTCGCGTCCGGAGGCATTATTTTTTTGCTTCCCCGGCAGAGGATCGACGAGTGCGCAGCCCTCGTCGCCGATCGGCTGGGATCCTCCTTCGACCCCGAGCGCTTAAACGCGGGCAAGAGCCTGCTGGACAGCCTGAGCGCGGCGGATATCGACTTTGAGCCCGAGGACAGTCTCATCCAGGATCTTAAACGTATCGATGAAGCATGGAAGGCCGAAAAAAAAGGGCTTGAACTCTGCGCCAGGGCAGAGCAATCGAGCCAGGGGCTAATAGCGAAGCTGGGGTCACGGGGATTCAGCACGGGTGCGGCGGCCGAGGCTGTTCAAAGGCTGATCGAGGCAGGGGCCGTAGACGACACCCGATTCGCGACGATTTGGGCAAGGGCGAGGGCTGAGCGCAGACTGGAGGGGCCGGCCTTGATTTCGGCGGGCCTCCGCTCCCGCGGCTTGGGACAGGAAGCGATACGGAAGGCCCTTGATGCCGTGGACTTCGATACCCTCATTCCTCGGGCCGTTGAAAAGGAATCAAGGCGCCTTTCTCGGCGCTTTAACGGAAAAGGCGATCCTGAAGGCCGGGCTCTCAGGGAAGCACTGTACCGTTCGCTGAAAGGCCAGGGTTTCGACTCCTCCCTGGTGCGGGAAGAACTGGGCTATTAAGCCGACAATCGTAAATAAAGAAATGTATTACTTGACAGAATTGATCAAAGTCTTCAATAATATGTCAGCATATTCTAAATTTAGGGGGCCTTTTGCATGGATGACGATATCCTGACCATCGAAGAAGTGGCTCGGTATCTGCGCGTATCTGAAAGGACTGTGTACGATTGGGCGCAAAAGGGCGAAATACCTTCGGGCAAGATAGGAACGGTATGGAGATTCAAGAAGAGCGACATTGAACGCTGGGTAAACGAGCGGCTCTCTTCCAACCGCCCCGCGGGACTTATCGGTTCCATTCAAATACAGAATATTATCGCCCCCAACAGGGTAATCTTTCTTAACTACTCCAAGAAGAAGGACGCCCTGGTAGCGCTGGCCGAAAACCTCGCCAGCGCCCCGCAGATCAAAAACAAGCAGGACCTGGTCGCCGAAATCCTCAGAAGGGAAGACCTTATGAGTACGGCCATCGGCCGCGGCATAGCGATTCCCCATGTCCGGCTTTCATCGGTCACCGATCTGGTAGTATCGGTGGGTGTCTCCAAGTGCGATATAAAGGATTTCCAGTCTCTGGACGACGTGCCGGTCCGCCTGCTTTTCATGATCGCCGCCGCTTACAACCAGCATGCGTACTACCTGCAGACCCTTTCCTTCTTCTCGGCCAGACTAAAGGCCGCGGAGCTGAGGGATTCGTTGCTGGCCTGCACAACTCCCCAGGAAGTGTACGAGCTTTTGATCAAACAAGACGAATAGGCGCTTCAGCCTGCCTTCGCTGCAGGGCCGCCCGTGGCGAAAAGCCGCGGGCGGCCCTTTGTATTGTGATCGAAGTATTCCCTGTGATAAACTCATAAGGATAAGGATTCCCCGCAAAAGGAACGAGCTTTGTTTTTAAAGAGCCTGGATATATTCGGTTTCAAGTCCTTCGCCGACAGAACGACCATCGAGTTCTCCGACGGAATTTCCGCACTTTTAGGGCCTAACGGATGCGGAAAGTCCAACGTTGTCGATGCGATCAAGTGGGTGGTGGGCGAGCAGTCGGCTAAAAGTCTCAGGGCCGAGACCATGGAAGGCATTATTTTCAACGGCACCGAGACGCGCAAGGCCCTCTCGGTGGCCGAGGTAACCATCACGATCTCCAACGAGACCGGAACCCTGCCTCTGGACGTGCCCGAAGTGGCGATTAAACGCCGGCTTTACCGCTCGGGCGAAAGCGAATATTACATCAACGGGCAGCTGGCTAAGCTCAAGGAAGTGCGGGAGCTCTTCTGGGACACGGGCATCGGCAAGTCTGCCTATTCGGTGATGGAACAGGGTAAGATCGATCAGATTCTTTCGTCCAAGCCCGAGGACCGGCGATACCTCTTCGAAGAGGCAGCCGGGATCACCAAGCACAAGGTCAGGGTAAGGGAAGCCGAAACCAAGCTTGTACGCACCGAAGAGAACATGAAGCAGATAGAGGCGGTGCTGGCGGAGGTCAAGCATTCCCACGACAGCCTCAAGCGTCAGGCCGACAAGACCATTGCCTATCGGGAACTCAAGGATGGAATCTTCGAACTCGAAAGGGACGTGTACCTTCTGCGCCTGAGGCAGTTCATCAGGGACAAGGATCGACACGACGCGGAGTTCGAAAAGAAAAAAGCCGAACGGGAGAGCCTGAAGTCCGAGTCGGAATCGCTGGCCGCCTCCATGACCGAGAGCATCGATCTGGTCAATGAGATGGAAGCTCAGCTCGTTGAAAAGCAGAAAACGCTCTACGGCCTGGCAGTCGAGAAAAACGGCGCCGAAAAGCATAAAAGCCTCTTGGCCGACAGGCTGCGGGAGCTCAAATCCAAGCTCGAACAGCTGGAGCTCAGGGCCAGAAGTATCCAGGAAAAGATTGACGCCCTTCGGGAAGAGGAAGGCGACAAGGAAGCCGAGCTTTCGGAGTATCGGCAGCGGCTCAGGGAAACCGAGCGTCACATCGACGAATTCGAGTCTTCCATCAAGGCGGCGGGGCTCACGCTCCGGGGCAATGACCAGGAAGCCGCCCGCTGTACAGCCTCGATCAAGCAAGTTGAGCAGGAGATAGCCGAAGCCCGGCTGGCCCTGGATTCGCTCACCGAAGCTATCGTGCAGGAGCTGGACGCACGACTCAAGGAAACCGGCTATTCCACAGCAGAACGCCAGAACTTGGAATCGGAGATCCTGAGCATTCTGGAGCGGACCAAAGCCAGACTGGACAGCAAGGCGACCTTGCTAGAGGATATCACACGCTCGATTTCCTTTTCCGGCAAGGCGACGGGGGAAATCTCGGCCACCCTTCACAAGGCGGCTGAGGAACTGAGCCAAGCCTCGGGCAGCCTGGTAGAGCTCGGCGGCAAATTCGACCGTTACCGAGCGGCAACTCCCTCCTTCCTGGACGAATTCCTCTCTCCCGAAGGCATCATTACCCGCAAGCGAAGCATCGACGCCGACATAGCCGAAAAGCTGCAGACGATCGAATCGCTTAAGGCATCCATTGATTCATTGGGAGAGGAGAACAAGGCCCTATCCGTCAAGATCGAGGGCTGGCGCAGAACCTTGGAGGACGCCAGGCTTGCCAAGACCAGGGTGCAAACCCAGATGACCGGAGCCGAGGAAGCCCTGGCGGTGTTTCGCAGAGAAATCGCGGGCCAGGAAGCCACGCTCCGGGACCATGAGGCCGAGGTCTTTGCCGAATCCAGGCGCATGGAAGAACTGCGGGAGGAGATGGCCGAGATCGACGCCGAGCTGGCGGAGATCGAAATCAAAGGCAAGGCGCTGGCTTCGGATATGGATAGGCTGGAAAAGGCGATCTTTGGGAAAAACGAGGAACTGGGGGAGCGCAGAAAAGACGCCGGAAGGCTGGCCGACAGAATTCAGGCGGTTCAGGCCGAACTGGAGACAATCCATCTTTCCATAGCCCAGAACGAAACAGAAATAAAGAATATTAAAGAGAACTTTTTAGAGCTTTATTCCAGGGACCTGGGAGAGTACGAAGAGCGGATGTTCGAGCTCCGGGGCCCTGTTACGGAACTGAGAGAGCGCCTGTCGGCCATGAAGTCCAAGCTCAAGGATCTCGGCTCGGTGAACCTTATGGCCCCCGAGGAATACAAAGAGGTAAAGGAGCGGTATGACTTCCTTTCGGAGCAGATGGCCGACCTGGTAAAAGCACGGGACGATCTTAAGCAGATCACCGACGAAATACGCAACGAAAGCGCCGAACTCTTTTTAGAAACCTACAACAAGATCAAAAAGAACTTCCACAACATGTTCCGCAGGCTTTTCGGCGGCGGAAGAGCCGAACTGCGGCTTTCGGACTCCGACCATGTATTGGAGTCGGGCATAGAGATCCTTGCACAGCCGCCGGGAAAAAAGCTCGAGGTGATATCCCTTCTCTCGGGCGGTGAAAAAACCCTCACGGCGATCGCCCTGCTCTTTGCCACCTACATGGTTAAGCCTTCGCCCTTTTGCTTTTTGGACGAGATCGACGCGGCCCTGGACGAGGCTAATGTCAACCGTTTTATCAATCTGCTGCGGGAATTCTCCCGGAGCAGCCAATTTATCGTCATAACCCACAACAAGAAGACCGTAAGCGGCGCGGACACCCTCTTGGGCGTAACCATGGAGGAATCGGGGGTTACAAAGGCCATAGCCCTCAAGCTTCAGCGACACCAGGGCGGCGATGCGTCGCTGGCCATTCCCGGACCAGAAGAATTTGAAGAAGAAGACGTGGAGTACGAGGAAGGGCGGGAACTGGCGCCGGTACCGAAACTCGAAGAGGCAGTGCCGGATGCCTGAGACGCTAAAACAATTCTACCTCGAACCGGGCCGCTTCGAGGGCGAAGCCCGGGTACTGGAAATCCGTGAAAGCGGCACCGAGCATGCTGTCATCCTGGACACAAGCCTTTTCTATCCCGAAGGGGGCGGACAGCCCTGCGACCTGGGCAGCATCGGCGAGCTGCCCCTGCGCTCGGTGACAGAAAAAGACGGACTGATTTTGCACTGGCTTGAAAGCAAGCCGGATTTCGCCCCAGGCGACAGGGTATTGATGAAGGTGGACGGAACCAGAAGAATCGACCACAGCCAACAGCATTCGGGCCAACATCTTCTCTCGGCTATTCTGGAAAGAAAATACGGAATCCATACCCTGAGTTTTCACCTGGGACTTTCGTACAGCACCATCGACGTTACTGCAGCGGCCATGGATCAGGAAATGATACGGGCACTGGAGGACGAGGCTGAAGCCTTCATTGTACGAAACCATCCTTATGCGGTTCATGTTTGCCAGATCGGAAG
>JAVEYV010000058.1:0-10318 GCA_034003305.1 Spirochaetia bacterium
GTCCGCTTTCGTGCGAGAAGAGCCGGTGACATGCCAAGGAGGAACAAGATATGGCCAAAGAAAAATTCGAGCGTACCAAGCCGCATTTGAACGTCGGTACGATCGGACACATCGACCACGGCAAGACGACCTTGAGCGCAGCCATCACCATGTACTGCGGACGCAAGTTCGGCGACAAGGTTCTCAACTACGATCAGATCGACAACGCACCGGAAGAGAAAGCCCGTGGTATCACCATCAACACCAGGCACCTGGAGTATCAGTCCACTAAGCGGCATTATGCCCATATCGACTGCCCCGGACACGCCGACTACATCAAGAACATGATCACCGGCGCTGCCCAGATGGACGGTGCTATTGTAGTAGTGTCTGCCCCCGATTCCGTCATGCCCCAGACCCGCGAGCACGTGCTCCTGGCCCGCCAGGTAGGCGTCCCCTCGGTATTGGTCTTCCTTAACAAGGTAGACCTTGTGGACGACCCCGAGCTCATCGAGCTGGTCGAGGAAGAGGTTCGCGATCTTCTCAACTTCTATCAATTCCCCGGCGACAAAACCCCCATCATCAAGGGATCCGCCTTCAGGGCCATGTCCGAGCCGGAAAATCCCGAAGCCACCAAACCCATCCAGGAACTTCTGGATGCCATGGACAGCTTCTTCCCCGATCCTGTCCGCCTCACCGACCAGCCCTTCCTGATGCCCATCGAGGACGTCTTCACCATCTCCGGCCGCGGCACTGTCGTAACCGGCCGTGCGGAGCGCGGAATCATCAAGCTTAACGAGACTGTCGAAATCGTTGGAATCAAGCCGACCAAGTCCACCGTCGTGACCGGCATCGAAATGTTCAACAAACTCCTGGATGAAGGTCGAGCCGGCGATAACATCGGTACCCTCTTGAGGGGCGTGGACAAGAAAGACGTCGAGCGCGGACAGGTTCTGGCCAAGCCCGGCACCATCACTCCCCATACCAAGTTCAGGGGCCAGGTATACGTGCTCAACCAGCAGGAAGGCGGCCGCCATAGCCCCTTCTTTACCGGCTATAGACCCCAGTTCTACTTCAGGACCACCGACATCACCGGCAGCGTAAGCCTGCCCGAGGGCAAGGAAATGGTCATGCCCGGCGACAACACCGAGATCAATGTCGAACTGATCTACCCGATCGCCATGGAAAAGGGGCTTAAGTTCGCCATCCGCGAGGGTGGCCACACCGTAGCTTCCGGCCAGGTTATCGAGGTTCTCGAGTAAGATTTCTGCGCAAAAGCGGGCTGTCCATTCCCTTAGGGGCTGGACAGCCTTTTTTTTTTCTGCGATAATGCCATGCCTTTGCTCTGCACCGGTTCGGCGTGCGCCGCGGTACTTAGGGCAAAGACAAGCAGTGTGCGCAGGTTTCGATCTACGCATTCGGCGGGGCTCCTTAAGTCCCGCGGCGCTGGGGTGAGGGCGCGCCCGCCAGGGTACGGCTCGCTATCGCCAGTGCAAGAGTTCTTTGGAGGTCGTATGAAAGACAGAATCCGCGTAAGGCTTAGAGGCTTCGATGTGCGTCTTGTGGACGACAGCGCAAGCGGTATTGTGAAGACGGTTCAGGGTGCCGGCGCCAAGGTGTCGGGTCCCATTCCCTTGCCGACCAGAATCAGCAAGTATACCGTGCTTCGCTCGCCCCATGTGCACAAGAAATCGAGGGAGCAGTTCGAGATGAGGACCCACAAGCGTCTCATCGACATACTGGAACCCACCCCCGAGGTTATGGACGCCCTTATGAAGCTCGAACTGCCCGCGGGTGTCGATGTGGAAATAAAGCAGTAATCCGGCGCAAAGAGTAGCGCTTGAAATGCTGTCGCTGCGCCAAAGGGCGCCGCGCAAATGCTGAAACGCCCGGCTGTTTTGCCGGCCGCGTTCAACGCAGGAGTACCGAATGATCGGACTAATCGGAAAGAAGCTTGGGATGACCCAGGTATTCGACGATACGGGAAAACTCATCCCCGTAACCGTCGTCCAGGTCGCGCCCAATCTCGTCGTCGGTAAGAAGACGACGGAGAAAGACGGCTACGACGCCATAGTCGTAGGCGTCTACGAAAAGAAGAAAACGCGGGTTAACAAGCCCTATGCGGGGCAGTTCGGCGAGGGCATGGCCCCCACCAGAATCCTTAGCGAGTTCCGGGATTTTGAAAAAGAAGTCCAGGTTGGTGAAAAACTCGATGTAGCCCTTCTTGAGGGAATTCGTTATGTCGATGTCATCGCCACAAGCAAGGGCAAGGGATTTCAGGGCGTCATGAAACGCTGGAACTTCGGCGGCGGCAGGGCTACCCACGGATCCAAGTTTCATCGTGAGCCCGGATCTACCGGACAGAGTACATATCCCCACAAAACCTTCAAGAACAATAAGATGCCGGGACACATGGGCAACGAACGTGTAACCGTGCAGAATCTTAAAGTCGTGCGGGTGGATGCCGAAAAGGGTGTAGTGCTGGTGCGCGGTGCGCTTCCAGGTGCCCGCAATTGTGATCTTCTGGTCCGCAAAGCGGTCAAGAAGAGCTGAGGACGGAGGACCCAATGGAAAGTAAAGTTATTTCCACCCAGGGGAAGGAGCTCAAGACTATCGAGCTCTCCGAATCCGTTTTCGGACTTCCCATTAACGAAGACGTAATTTATTACGCCATAAACAACGAGCTGGCCAACAAGCGATTGGGCACGGCTTCCACCAAGGACAGGAGCGAAGTCCATGGTACCAACAAAAGGCCATACAGCCAGAAAGGTACCGGACGAGCCCGTCACGGCGACACCAAGTCCAACGTGTACGTGGGCGGGGGAATTTCCTTCGGGCCGAAACCCAGGGATTTTTCCTACATGATGCCCCGTAAAGCCAAGCGTTTGGCGCTCAAGACCATCCTGAGCATGAAAGCCCAGGACGGCACCCTGACCTTAGTAGAGGATTTCACCGTGGAGTCGGGCAAGACCAGAGATCTGGTAAAAACCCTTGCTCCCTTTGTGGATTCCAAAAAGCCGGAGCGCACGGTCCTCATACTCAAGGATGACGATCCCATGCTCAAGCGCGCCGCCAGGAACATTCCCTGGCTCAGCTACCTCTCCTATAACAGGCTCAGGGCCCACGACCTCTTCTATGGAAGAAAGATCGTCATGCTCGAGTCCGCGGCTAAGCAGCTCAATGAGTTCTACGCCGACGAGAAAAGGAGCGCCGAATGATGGACTACCAGTCGATTCTTATCGAGCCGGTACTCTCCGAAAAGAGCAATATCCTGCGGGAGAGCGGCCAGTATATTTTTAAGGTCGATTCTCGCGCCGACAAGATCATGGTAATGGAAGCGGTGAAAGCCCTCTTTAAGGTCAATCCTGTTTCCTGCCGGATAATCAACGTAGCCTCCAAGCCTAAGCGCCTTAGAGGCCGCCCGGGCCGGACCGCGGAATGGAAAAAGGCTATCGTCAAGCTCCAGAAGGGCGAGACGATCCGCGTATTCGAAGGCGCCTAAGCGAGTAAGGGGAATATATGGGTATCAAGACCTTCAGACCGATCACGCCTGGTCTGCGCCACCGCATCCAGGTGGTGAACGAAGAGATTAGCTCCAATAAGAGCAATCCCGAAAAATCCCTTACCAAGGGAAAGTCGAACACGGGCGGCAGGGCCTCCAACGGCCGCATCTCCGTGCGTCATCAGGGAGGCGGTCACAAGCGCAAGTATAGGGTTATCGACTTCAAGCGCAACAAGTTCGGGATTCCCGGAACCGTAGCCGCTATCGAGTATGACCCCAACCGCAGCGCGAATATCGCCTTGATCAACTACGTTGACGGCGAAAAGCGCTACATCCTTTGTCCCAAGGGGCTCAAGGTAGGGAGCAAGATCATGTCCGGTCCTCAGGCAGGCCTGGATGTGGGCAACGCCCTTCCGCTTGAGAACATCCCCCTCGGCTTCACCGTGCACAACGTGGAGCTTTCCATGGGCAAGGGCGGCCAGATGGCCCGCTCCGCCGGGGCGAGCGCGCTCATCGCCGGTTCGGAAGGCGATTATGTCGTGCTCAAGCTCCCCTCCGGCGAGCTTCGCATGGTGTTCAAGAAATGCATCGCTACCATTGGTACGGTGGGCAACGAAGAACACATGAACGAGCAGGTAGGTAAAGCAGGGCGGAACAGATGGAGAGGAATCAGACCCACTGTTCGCGGTACTGTCATGAACCCCGTCGACCATCCGCATGGAGGCGGCGAGGGCAAAGGGAAGGGATACAAGCAGCCCGTTTCTCCCTGGGGCCAGCCGGCCAAGGGATACAGAACTCGGGACAACCACAAGCCCTCGAGCCGCTTCATTATGAAGCGTCGCAAGTGAGATAGGAGCAGACTCGTGTCAAGGTCCGTAAAGAAGGGGCCCTTCATCGAGAAGAGCCTGTACAAGAAAATTACTGAAGGCAGCAAGTCCGGTGACAAGAAAATGGTCAAGACCTATTCCAGGACTTCTACAATTATCCCTGAAATGGTCGGACAGACTATCTCAGTGTATAACGGCAAGACCTGGGTTCCGGTGTACGTAACCGAGAACCTGGTCGGTCATAAGCTCGGCGAGTTCGCTCCTACCCGCATTTTCCGCGGTCATGCAGGCAGCGACAAAAAAGCCGAGAAGAAATAGGGGTTCGATCATGACTGAACAGAAAGGATACCGAGCCACGGCAAAATGGCTTATGGGCTCTCCCTACAAGATCCGACCCGTAGCCGACCTGGTAAGGGAAAAGCCGTATACCGAGGCTATCGCCATCCTCGAGCACATGCCGCACAAGGGCGCCGGCCTTATCAAGAAGGTAGTCGTCTCCGCGGCGTCCAACGCCCTCAACGCCAATAAAAAGCTGGGCGAAGACATGCTCTACATCAAAGAGCTGAGGGTTGACGAGGGTCCTAGGATGCGCAGGGTCTGGTTTAGAGCCCGGGGAAGAGCGGACATGCTCCTTAAGAGAATGTGCCATATCTCCTGCGTGGTGGAAGAAATCGGCAAGAAGTCGGAGGCCTAAGGTGGGCAATAAAGTAAGTCCTATTGGATTACGTATCGGAATCAACAAGGATTGGAGCTCCAAGTGGTATGTGGAGCCTAGGGAATACGCCAAAACCCTCCATGAGGACCTGGCCATCCGCAAGCGCATCTATCAGCTGCCCGAGGTTAAGGGCGCCGATGTAGCCGAGGTGGAGATCGTCAGGCATCCCCAGCGTATTACCGTGATCATCCATACCGCCAGACCCGGCGTGCTTATCGGCGTCAAGGGCGCCAATATCGAGCGCATTGGTCTTGAGATACAGAAGGTCGCTACCAAAAAGCTGCAGATCAAGATCAAAGAGATCAAGAAGACCGATACCAACGCTCAAATAGTGGCCCAGAACATCGCCAGGCAGCTGGAGAACCGCGGTTCATTCCGCAGGGCCCTTAAAATGGCCATCTCCAACGCCATGAAGGGCGGCGCCCAGGGCTGCAAGATCCGCGTTTCCGGCAGGCTCGGCGGCGCCGACATGTCCAGAACCGAGGAACTCAAGGATGGAAGGATTCCCCTCCATACGCTCAGAGCAGATATCGATTACGGCTTTGCCGAATCGCAGACCACCTTCGGCAAGATCGGCGTAAAGGTCTGGATCTACCAGGGTATGGTCTACAATGCCGACAAGAACGAAGACGCCGGCATGCTGGCCCGCAAGGCCAGGCGCGAGCCCGCAGGTTCTTCGGCCGAACCCCGCGAACGCAGGGATTCTGATCGCAGGGAAGGCGGAGACCGCCGTCCCAGACGGCCGGCCGCTCCCAGGGGAGATGCTCCCCGCAGCGACGAGAGGGCAAGGAGCTAAGTCATGCTTATCCCGAAGAGAGTCAAACACAGAAAACAGCAGCGCGGAAGGCCCACTGGCAACGCCCAGCGAGGCAACACCATAGCCTTCGGCGAGTACGGACTTATCTGCCTCGAGCCCGAGTGGCTCACCAATCGGCAGATCGAAGCCGCCCGTATCGCCCTCAACCGCTATATCAAGCGCGGCGGAAAGCTTTGGATCAGGATTTTCCCTGACAAGCCCTATTCCAAGAAACCCTTGGAAACCCGAATGGGAAAAGGAAAGCCCGGACCCGAGTACTGGGTAGCGGTAGTGCGCCCCGGCACCGTCTTGTTCGAGCTTTCAGGCGTCGAGCCCGCTGTGGCCGAAGAAGCCATGAGACTCGCCGGCTCCAAGCTTCCCGTTAAGACAAGGTTCGCCCTCCGGGCGGAAACGGAGTGAGTCGATGAAAAATTCGTTCAAGGAATTAAAGCTCGAGGAGCTTCTCGCCAAGCGGGAAGACCTCAGAAAGAAGTATTTCGACCTCCGCTTCCAAATGGTCGTTGGACACGTCGAAAATCCTGTTCAGAAACGAAACCTTCGCCGGCAGATTGCCAGGCTCGAAACGCTGATCCTCCAGGCTCAGCGCGCCGCCTCCGGCGGAAAGGCCTAAAGGTTTTAGGAGATAATCGTGGATACCGACGTTCAGAAAGAGAAGAAGTCAAAGTTGGTGCTCCAGGGCGTTGTTGCCTCCGACAAGATGGATAAGACCATTGTCGTCGAATTCAGCACGCGCAAGCTGCACCCGCTGTACAAGAAGTACGTGACTAGGTCCAAGAGAGTAAAGGCGCACGACGAGAAGAATGAAGCCCACATCGGCGACACCGTGCGAGTTGAAGAGTGCAGACCCCTTTCCAAGGAAAAGCACTGGCGCCTGATTGAAATCATCGAACGGGCGAAATAGGCGAACGGGAGAAAGACTATGGTTCAGGTAGAAAGCATGCTCACGGTCGCCGACAACTCAGGTGCCAAGACCGTGCAGTGCATTAAGGTCCTCGGCGGTACCCGCAGGCGTTACGCCTCGGTGGGGGATATTATCGTCGTGGCGGTCAAGTCGGCCCTTCCCAATTCTTCGATCAAGAAGGGCACCATCGAAAAAGCGGTAGTAGTCAGGACCCATAAGGAATATCGCAGGCCCGACGGTACCTATATCCGCTTCGACGACAACGCCTGCGTCGTCATCGATGCCAACAAGAATCCGAAAGGCAAGCGCATCTTCGGACCGGTCGCCCGCGAGCTAAGGGATAGGGACTACATGAAAATTGTCTCTCTGGCTCCCGAGGTCCTGTAAGGAGAGAATATGGCCGAAATAAAGTACAAGCTCCGGAAAGAGGACCTTATCCAGGTCATGGCCGGCAAGGACAAGGGTAAGCAGGGGAAGATCCTCAAGATTGACAGGGAAAAGGGTAGGGTAATCGTGGCTGGAGTCAACATGATCAAGAAAGCCATGAAGAAAAAAAGCCAGAACGACCGCGGCGGCATCGCCGAGATCGAGGGTACCCTTCACATATCCAATGTGATGATCGTCTGCAAGAAATGCGGTCCGGTCAAGATCGGCTACAAGATTGACGGCGACGCCAAGAAGCGCGTTTGCCGCAAGTGCGGGGAGGTGCTCTGATGGCTGAACCGAAAGAGAAGAAGGCCACGAAGCCGGATACCTCGGCAGCACCGGCGGAGAAGTCTGCAAAGACCGTTAAGCCCAAGGCTCCCGCGGCGGCAAAGTCTGCTTCCAAGCAGGCTCCTGCCAAGGAAGAGGGAAGGAAGGATCTGCCCAAGACCCCTCCCAGGCTCAAGAAGACCTACCGCGAAAAAATCGTTCCCGAACTCTTCAAGGAGCTGGGATACGAATCGCTCATGCAGGTACCCCGCCTGGTCAAGGTAGTAGTGTCCATGGGTGTGGGCGAGGCTAAGGAGAACAAGAAGATTCTCGACGCCGCCATCGCCGATCTGGGCATCATCACCGGTCAACATGCGGTAAAGACCAAGGCCCGCAAGTCCATCGCCACCTTCAAGATCAGGCAGGGACAGGAAATCGGAGCCAGGGTTACCCTGCGCGGCGACTACATGTGGGAATTCCTGGACAGGCTCATGAATGTGGCGCTTCCTCGAGTCAAGGACTTTAGGGGTGTTAACGCCAACGCCTTCGATGGCCACGGCAACTACTCGATGGGTCTGAACGAGCAAATAATTTTCCCAGAGATCGATTATGACAAGATCGAGAAGGTCATGGGGCTCAATATCGCGATCGTCACGACCGCGAAAACCGATAAAGAGGCGAAAAGCCTTCTAGGCATGTTGGGCATGCCCTTCAGAAAGTAAGGTAGGCGTACATGGCACGAAAGGCGATGATTTTAAAGGCTGAAGAGAAGCCGAAGTATATGAGCCGCCTGGTTCGGCGCTGCAAAGTCTGCGGACGGGCCAGAGGTTACATGAGAAAATTCGACATGTGCAGGATCTGCTTCAGGAAGCTCGCTTCCGAAGGCAAGATTCCCGGCGTGACGAAGTCAAGCTGGTAGGAGGTAGCGATGAGCGTTTCTGATCCCATCGCGGACATGCTGACTAAAATTCGCAACGCAAGTGCGGCCCGTCATGAGAAAGTCGATATCATGGCCTCCAGAATCAAGCTTGAGATCGTTAAGATTCTCAAGACCGAAGGGTACATTAAGAACTTCAAAAAGATTCAGGCCGAAGGTTCCAACATAATCAGGATCTTCCTCAAATACGACGAGGAAAACGACCCTGTGCTGCATGGCATGAACAAAGTGTCCAAGCCAGGCAGGCGAGTCTATTCCGGTTATGCTGAGATTCCGCGGGTCTTCAACGGCTACGGCACCCTGATAGTCTCCACATCAAGCGGGATTATCACAGGGAAGAAGGCCGTGGAAAAGCAGGTGGGCGGCGAGCTCATCTGCACGGTCTGGTAATTCGGGGGAATTTATGTCGAGAATCGGAATACGGCCGGTCCTGATACCGCAGGGAGTTAAAATTAGCGTTGCTCCCACCAGCGTAACAGTAGAAGGGCCGAAGGGAAAACTTATTCAGGAGTATGTTCCTGAAGTCGAGATCGTTGTGAAGGACGGCGCCGTCCATTTTACCAGGAAAAATGAGTCCAAGCAGGCTAAAGCCTACCATGGTCTGTACAGAAGCCTGGTGAACAATATGGTAACCGGCGTTTCCCAGGGCTTTAAAAGGGCCCTGATCGTGAACGGTGTCGGCTACCGTGCCGAAGTGCAGGGCAATATCCTCGTCATGAGCATCGGATACTCCGGTGACTTTATGGTCGTCATCCCCCAGGGGCTGGCGGTCGCCATCGAGTCGAACGGGCAGAAGGTGGTCATCTCCGGCGCCGACCATGCCCTTGTGGGCAAGTTCGCCAGCGAGGTCAGGTCCCTGAGGCGTCCCGAGCCTTATAAGGGCAAGGGCATCAGGTACGAAGACGAAAAGATCCGCAGGAAGGTCGGCAAGACCGGCGTGAAGTGAGGCCAGTGAATGAGCGTTAAAGAACTCGAAGATAAACTGAGAAAAAGGGCGAAACGGAAGGTTTCGGTCAGGAAATCCATCTACGGCAACGCAGATCGGCCGAGAATGACCGTATTCAAGTCCAACCTTCACATGTACGTCCAGGTGATCGATGATGATGCCGGCAATACGCTTGCCTGCGCATCGACGGTCGAAAAGTCCCTCAAGGACATAACCAGGAACGTCGAAGGCGGAGCCAAGCTCGGCGAGGAAATAGGCAAGCGCCTCCTCGAAAAGGGTGTCAAGACCGTCGTTTTCGACAGGAACGGTTATCAGTACCACGGCATCGTCAAGGCGATCGCCGACGGAGCCCGCAAGGCCGGGATCACATTCTAGGGGGCTTTTCGTGGAAAGAGACAGAAACAGAAGAGACGACTCTCAGCCGCGTGATAATTTCACCGAGAAGCTCGTCCAGCTTAATAGGACTGCGAAGGTAGTCAAGGGCGGCCGTCGCTTTTCCTTTTCGGCCCTCACCGTGGTGGGTGACCACCAGGGTCATGTGGGATTCGGATTCGGCAAGGCCAACGACGTAACCGAGGCTATCCGCAAGTCCGTCGAAAAGGCGCGAAAAGCGGTCATCCAGGTGCCGATCAAGAACGGCACACTCCCGCACAAGATCGTGGGAAAATACAAGGCTACCGAGGTTCTGATAATGCCCGCGGTGTCCGGTTCTGGAGTAATCGCCGGAGGCCCGGTACGCGCCATTATGGAAGCGGCCGGCTATACGGATGTCATTTCTAAATGCATCGGCTCGCGCAACTCGATGAACATCGTCCGCGCGGTCTTCAATGGCGCCGAGAACCTTCTGGACGCCAAGACAGTGGCCAAGAACCGCGGCAAGTCGATAATGGAACTGTGGGGATAATATGGCAAAGATACAGATCACCCTGGTTCGGAGCACGATCCACCAAAAACCGGCCAACAGGGCAACCGTACGGGCCCTCGGCCTGCGAAAGGTGGGC
>JAVEYV010000059.1:0-10272 GCA_034003305.1 Spirochaetia bacterium
CATGACACCGCATTCTTCCTTGGCCTCAGCCCAAGGGAGCGCTTCTGAAGGATTCATCGACGAAGACCCTGGGGATAGAGCTCTGCGCTCAGGCCTGCGTCGTCCGTCTCGATCTTGTCCCTGGCTTCTTTTTGAAAGGCTTGGATTTTTTTTCCGATTTCCGGCTCACCGAGAGCCAGGATTTTTGCGGCAAAAAGCGCGGCGTTCCGGGGATCGAGAATAGTTGCCGCAGCGACGCCGGGCGGCATCCTGAGCGAGGAATAGATATCGGCGCCCCCAAAGGCTTCACTGGGAGGCGGGCAGGCGATCACTGGAAGGCTCGTGGAGAACTCCACCATTCCGGAGAGGGCATTGGACAAGCCTGCGATGGTTATAAAGACCCCAACCTCGCCCTTTTTGCATTCTTCTTCAAGAATTGCCAGAAGCTTTTCAGGTGTCTTGTGCGCCGAGGCGATCCTGGCTTCGCTGGGAATGCCAAATTTGTTCAGAAACTCAATAATCCGCCCGGCATGGCTCGAGTCTGATTTTCCGCCCATCAGGATGAGCACTTTGTTCTTTTTCATACTTCAATCCCCTCCTTGGCCAGGTTGGCCAGAAGTCTCGATTCCACCGGATAGGATCCGGGCTTGAAGAGTTCGCCGGTGAGCAGTTCATAGGCTTTTTGATATAAGAGGGCGGTGTCGGTCCATACGGTATCGGCGAGCAGGGGCAATTCCCCGTCCCCCCTGTAGCCGATCTCGGCGTAGCGGAGCCGGACGAATTCCTTGTCGAAGAGTTCGGGTTCCACTCCCCGCTCGAGGTGGTTTTCGTAGCTCTCGGCTTTCCAGAAACGGGAAGAGTCGGGGGTGTGGATTTCGTCTATAAGCATGAGGGAGCCGTCCTGGGTCAGGCCGAATTCGTATTTTGTGTCCACGAGGATCAGTCCCGCATCGGCCGCGATATTGCTTCCCCGGCCGAATAAGGCCAGGGAGACTTCCATGACCCGGTTCCAGATATCCTGCTTAAGGTAGCCCTTCTCCGCAACCTCGGCGACCGTGAGCCGTTCGTCGTGAAATCCAGGCAGGGCCTTTGTGGTTGGGGTGATGATCGGTGCGGGAAGGCGCTGGTTTTTTATAAGCCCTTCGGGAAAGGAATAGCCGTAAATTTTCCGCTCCCCCTGGGAGTAGCGGTGCCAGAGCGCGGTGGAGGTGACGCCGGTGATGTAGCCTCGAACGATTACCTCCACCGGGAGGGGTGAAGCCAGTTTTACGACCGAGGCGTTGGGGTCGGGAAGGGAGACAAGGTGGTTGTCGACAATATCGGCGCTCTTGCGGTTCCACCAGGCCGAAAGCTGGTTGAGCACCTGGCCTTTCCATGGCACGGCGCCGACAACCCTGTCGAAGGCCGAGAGCCTGTCGGTAGTTACCAGGAGGCGCTTCCCCCCGCCCAGGGAATACCAGTCCCTGACCTTGCCCGAATGCTTTTCCAGGCTGCCCTGGGGCAGCCCCTTGAAGGCCTGGGGCAACCTGGCCTTTATTTCGCTCTTCTCAACCATACATCGCTCCTTGGTCAATGGCGTGACGTACGCCGTTTTTAAAGAGGGCCAGCCCCGATCCCTGCCTGCCTCCGTGATAGGAACGGCCGGCCGGGCCGATGAGAACATTGTCCTCGGGATGGGGCATGAGTCCCAGTACATTGCCTTTGGGGTTGCAGATACCGGCGATATCATAGGGCGAGCCGTTGGGATTGTGCGGCCAGAGTTCAGCCGCCGGCTCTCCGTTCGACAGGGTATAGCGCAGGGCTACGAGATTTGCGGCTCGCAGGGCATCCAGATGAGCCTGGCTGGAGGCGAGGAAGCGTCCCTCTCCGTGGGCGACCGGGCAGACTATAGGGTCGTCGATGCCCTTTGTCCAAATGCAGGGACTCGGTTCGGCCTTGAGGGTGACCCAGCGGCATTCGAAACGGCCGTTGCGGTTGTCGCTGAGGGTAAAGCGCCGTTCGTCCCCGTCGGAGGAAAAGAATTGTCTGCCCGGGAGCAGGCCGGCCTTCACCAGGGTCTGAAAACCGTTGCAGATGCCGATGACGGGCTTGCCGTCGTCGACGAAGCGGCTTACCTCGTCCTTGAAAAAAGACGCGATGTCCAGGGCGAAGAGGCGGCCGGCGCCGAGGGCGTCGGCGTAGGAGAAGCCTCCGGGTATCACGAGGATTCTGCCCTGGCGCAGGATGCGTGGGTCGGCCCGGAGCTGGTTGACGTGGATTATGCTGACCTCGGCGCCGGCCGCCTCGAGGGCAAAGGCCGCGTCCAGATCCCTATTTATCCCCGCGGCATGCAGGATGAGGGCTTTGGGTTTCATGCTCATCGTCCCTCCCGGCTTATCATGTGCTCCGGCAGCTGCCCTGGTTCAGGCTGGTCCAGTATTTCGGCGCTCTCCCGGAGGTATGCCCGCTGGAGTTCCTCGAGCCTCAGGGAAGCGAGAGCCCTTTCCCCGGCTCTGACGCTGAGAACCGGAGCACCCGTGGTTGTTCCGATCCTGGCAAAAGGAAGCCCCGCCAGGAGCTGCTCCAACTCAGGCGCGTTATCCTTTGTCACTTCCGCCAAAAGGCAGCCGTTGGTCTCGCCGAAGAGGAGAAGGGATTGCCGGGCTGAATCCTGGGGTGAAGCAGGCTTTGCGTTCCCATTTGTCACGTCCGCGTTCTCCGCTAGACCGCCCGAGTCTCGCCGGGCAGCCTTCAGGGAATCGATATCGATGTCGGCCCCTAGGCCGCCGGCTAAGCACATCTCAGCCAGGGCTGCTCCCAGCCCTCCCTCGGAGAGGTCGTGGCAGGCCTCGACGAGACCTTGTTTCAGAGCGGCATGTAAAGCCCTGTAGACTGCCGGTGCGTCGGTGGAAAATCCCGGAGCGGCACGCCCCGGTCTGTCTTCCAGAATATCCATGAGCACCGAAGCCTCGTAGAGCGGCGAAAACTCTCCGATGAGGTAGAGCAGGGAATCGCTGCGCTTGAGGTCGCTGCCGCGAACGGCGGCGAGTTCCGGCACAATTCCCATGGCTGAGATCAGGAGCGAAGGGGGTACGGCGATCTTCTCGCCGCCCGGCCCTTCGAATTCGTTGTTAAAGGAGTCTTTTCCGCTTACAAAGGGAGTCCGATGAGCTATCGCCGCATCCTTGCAGGCTTTTGCAGCCCTAAGAAGTGTCCAGAGATTTTCGGGCTTAAGGGGATCTCCCCAGCAGAAGTTATCCATCACGGCAATTCTGTCTGGATCGGCTCCCGCCGCGACCGCGTTGCGAACAGCCTCGTCCAGGGCTGAAGCGGCGGCGTTGTACGAGTCAGCCTCGCCGTAGCGCGGATTGAAGCCGTTGGATATGGCCACACCGCGTTTCAGTCCCGTTTCCAGCGGTACGGCGACAGCGGCGTCGGAGGGGCCGGCTTGATCCTTTCCGGCAAAGGGGCCGAGCCTGGTGGCGCCCTGGACCTCGTGGTCGTAACGGCGGATCGCCCATTCCTTCGAGCAGAGGGCGTGATGTCCCATCACCATTTGAAAGAGCTTTCCAATTCCGGGAATATCAGCCCCCGGCATGTTCTGCGGAGCAGCCCTGCCGCGGAATTCCGCCGGGGGCGCGGCCTTCATGCGGCGCCGGGGCATCCCCTTGTGCAGAAATTCGCAGTCCAGATCAAGGATCGCCTTGCCCCTGAAACGGACCAGGAGGCGGCCGGAGCCGGTGAAGAAGCCCAGGTCGCAGTATTCCACATCGTTGGCGTCGCAGAGTTCGGCCAGGGCGGCAAGGTTTCCCGGGGGAACGGCGAGGACCATCCGCTCCTGGGCCTCCGAGAGCCAGATCTCCCAGGGAGCCAGGCCGGGGTACTTCAGCCGCACCTCGGATAATTCCACATCGGCGCCCAGTTCCGAAGCCATCTCCCCCACCGCGGAGGAAAGCCCCCCTGCGCCGCAATCGGTTATGCCCGAGTACAGCCTGGCATCCCGGGCAGCCAGGATAAGCTCGGAGAGTTTTTTCTCCACAAGAGGGGCGCCGATCTGCACCGAGGCGCCAGCGGTTTCCAGGGTACTCCCGTCCATGGTCATGGAGGAGAAGGTTGCCCCGCGAATACCGTCCCGCCCAGTCCTGCCCCCAAGGACCAGTATCCTGTCCCCTACTCTCGGCTCCGAGAAAAAGGCGCCTCGCGGGGCAATGCCTGCGCAGCCGCAGTACACCAGGGGATTGGCCGCGTATTTTTCGTGATAATGAATGCTCCCGTTCAGGGTGGGAATGCCCATCTTGTTGCCGTAATCCTGAACCCCTGCCACGACCCCGCTGCGGATCTGTTCCACCGAAAGGGCCGAAGTGCCCTCGCCCCGGCCTGGAATTCCAAAACAGAGGACATCGGTGACGGCAAAAGGTCTGGCCGAGACGGCCATGACATCGCGTATAACGCCCCCCACGCCGGTATTGGCTCCGCCGAAGGGTTCGATAGCCGAGGGATGGTTGTGGGTTTCAACCTTGAACGACAGGTCGAAATCCTTGTCGAACTCGATGATGCCGGCATTGTCCTTGAAGGCGGATATTACCCAGGGCGCGTCGATTTCGTCCGTCGCGGCCTTGATATAGGTCTTCAGAATGTTATCAACCTGGCCGGGCAGGCCGCCGGCTTCAGCGTTCTCGATATCGATGAGCGCTTTGAAGGTTTTATGAAAGCAGTGCTCGCTCCAGGTCTGGGCTATCATTTCGAATTCCACGTCCGAGCAGGCTCTGCCCTGGGATGCAAAGTACTCGCGGATAGCTTCCATCTCCTCAGGGTCCAGGGCAGCCCTTCTGGCGCGGTTGAGCTTCGCAAGCCCCTCTTGGTCCATGGTATGAATGGGAATCCATTCCTCCGGAGGAGTTTCGGCGGTACTTCCAGGAAAAGAAGGTTCCACCGGCCCCAGGGCCCAGCGTTGGACTACGGGATTGGCCAGAAGCCTCGAGGCGAGCCTGTCCAGGTCTCCTGCCTCAATGAGGCAGCCTTCCTCGCAGTCTATCTCGTAGCGCAGTCCCGTCAAGGCTGCATCGATGCCCTGGATTCCCAGTTCCTTCCCCGAGCGCAGAATCTCGTCGGCCACAGGATCGGTTACCCCGGGATGGTAGGCTACTTCGATCACAGAGCCCTTAGCCTCTGGTCTTTGGGGCAGGGTGTGAATCTCGCAGGTCTGGGTGACGGGGTCCGATAAAAGAAAACGCCCGAGGAAACCTAGTTCCTCGGGCGCTATATTCCCGCGCACAAAGTAAATCTCGGAGCGCAGTACGGCCCTGATTCCTTCGAATCCCAGCCGCCGCGCCTCGCGCACAATCAGCGCCGAGGACTTAGCCCCCGGCTTTAATTCCCGGATCGTAAATCGATGAACAGGAAATTGATGTTCCATACAAATGACTATCATAGGCGAAAAATCTAGTCAAGGAGTCAGGCTTTCCAAATCAACAACCTCGCAGCAAGCCACGGGGTATGAAACCCGACAGCGAATCAGCCTTCCCGCGAGACGACCGCGAACAATTATTCCTGCGGCTATTGAGCGAGCCTTTTTTTAAGCAAACGGGAAAACTCCGCCGCCCTCCGTGGAGCATCCCCGAGATAGCCTTCGATCTCCATGAGCTTTTGGATTTTCTCAGTCGAAAGGAGTCCGGTAAAGAAGCTGTCCTCGGAGATGTGCCTGCCTAAGGGATTCTCAGCGCCGCTGCGAAGGATTTCCCAGGCCGCCAGGGCATGTTTCCTCAGTCTTTCATGAGTCTCCTGCCTGTCGGCCCCAGCCTTGGCCATCGCCATCATGACCCGCTCCGTGCAGGCGAAGGGAGCGTAGCGGCGGAAGGTCCGGCCTGCCGCATCCTCATCCAGGCGAAAGCCGCTGATAATTTTTTGCGCTGTCCTGATTAGTTCGTCTGAAGCCAGGAAAGCCTCGGGCAGGGTAGTCCTGCGGTTGGCCGAATCATCCAGGGTTCGCTCTAAAAGAGAGAGCGCGGCATTGCTCCAGGCTACCTGGGGATAGGCCGCAACGAGTCTGGCCAGGGAATCGATTTTTTCGGCGTCTATGGGATTGCGCTTAAAAGGCATCGCCGATGAGCCTACCTGTTTGCTCCCGAAGGGTTCGGCCACTTCCCCTATGGGCGGGGACTGAAGAATCCTGAAGTCGAAGGCCATCTTATGAAGCGCCGCAGCAAGCCCGGCCAGCGCCGAGAGTATCTGATACTCCTGAAGCCGGGGACTCGTCTGGGTGGATACGGGAAAAAAGCCTATTCCCAGCTCCTTTTCAAGGGCTCTTTCAAATTCCGGCAATCTTTCCAAGCCAACCAGCTCTCCGTAGGATGCCGAGCTCCCCACCGCGCCCTTGAAACCCTTGCCCCTCAGTTTCGTCTCGACGCTGGCTATGTCTTCGTAGGCCGAGAGCAGGTCCTGAGCCCAGACCGAACAGCGATAGCCGAAGCTGCTGGGCTCGGCGGGCTGAAGATGGGTAAAGGCCATTACGGGAAAATCGGCGTAGACTTCGATTTTTTCCGCCAGGCTGAGCAAGAGGCGTTTAAGCCCTTCCAGGATAAGCCCGAGGGATTCGCGGATGCGCAGCGCGTCGGCGTTATCCTCGATATCCATCGAGGTAGCCCCGAGATGGATGATCCCGCCGGCAAGGGGGCATTGCTCGGCGAAAGCCTTGATCTCCGCCATGAGATCGTGACGGATCTCCGCCTCTATCTGCTGGGATCGCTCGATGTCTACCTTTTCCACCTGGGCTTCCAGTTCGGCCACCTGCTGGGGGCTCACCAGCCCATAGTGCGATTGGACCCTGGCAAGGCTTAGCCAAAGCCTTCTCCAGAGTTCGCGCTTATGCATTTCACTCCACAAACGCCTCATGCGCTCGCTTCCGTAACGCCAGGAAAAAGGAGAGAGGTAGGCTGAATAGTCTTTCATCCCTCGACTATAGCAGAAGGAGCGAAGGCTGAAAATACGGAGGACTTTAGGCAAAGCCTTACTGAGCTTGAAGCGTAGCAGGCTGTGCGGAGCGTCTCTCTGGTGCGGGGGAAGCCGGCGGCCGCGGCGCCGGCCTCCCCAAAACCAGATAAGGAGGGAGCATGAATTCTCTTAATAGCATTCTTGTCGAGGGCAATTTAGTGAGGGACCCTGACTCGAAGGTTCTGCCCAGCGGAAACCAGGTCTGCGACTTTACCCTGGCTTCCAACCGCTTCTATAAAAACGGCGAGGCCGGCCTTGAAAAGGAGGTGTCCTATTTCGATGTGGAGGCCTGGTCGCGCCTTGGGGCAAGCTGCGCCCAGTACCTTAAAAAAGGGAGGGGGGTCAGGGTTGTAGGCAGGCTGAAGCAGGATCGCTGGGTTGATCCCGAGGGCAAGCAAAAAGCCAGGGTCAAGATCGTTGCCGAGCATGTAGAGTTCAAGGCGCAGAAGCAGGAGGCGAAAAAGGAGGAGGAAGAGGAGACCGCTCAGGAGGAGGCGGAAGAAGCCTCGACGGTGAGTGTCTTCTGAATAGGCTCGTAGGCCTGCATGGCGCGCATGGCTTCTTGGATTGCCTCACGGAGAAGCTCCAGGAAGCGTTCCTTGGTTTCGGGGTTCCTCATGCGCGCCGAGGGCCCCGATATGCTAACCGCACCGGCGAAATCGGAGCCGGGGAGGCGCAGGGGCATGGCATAGCAGGTGAGTCCCACCTCGTATTCGTCGCGATCCGCGCCGTAGCCCTGCTCTCTCGCCCTCCTGGCTTCGCGTATCACATCCTCAGGCTCTATTAAGGTATGTTCGCTAAATCGATGAAGCGGGGTATTGCCGAGAATGGCCCGCATGTGTTCTTCGGTTAGTTGGGAGAGTATCGCCTTACCCACGCCGGTGCAGTGAAGGGGCAATCGGTCGCCGGGGACTGATCTCATGCGGAGGCTTCGGTTTGCCTCTGCGCGGTCCAAGTAGATGGCTGAGTCGCCCGCCAGGCAGGCGAGGTTGGAGGACTCTCCCGATTCCCTGGCCAGTCGTTCGATCAGGGGACGAACCTTCTCGACCACCAGGGCACGTACGGGCACCTTGCTGCCTAACTCGAAGAGGGAGAGCCCAAGAGACCAACCGGTGGGCCTTCTCTCCACCACACCCCTTGATTCCAGCACCGCAAGATAGCGGAGGGCGGTTGCCTTGTTCATACCTGTTTCTCTCGACAGGCGGGCAAGACTTACCTCGTCCTCAACCTTTGCGAGATAGAATAATATATCCAGCGCCTTACCGGCTGACTCACTCATGTGTACCTTCCCTGCCCGGTCATCCTAATGCCTGCGACTCATTAAAAGTCGTTTTATGTTTAAAAGAGCCAAAGGTTAAAAAATAAAACTGCGTTTTATTTTATGATTTAGAGTATAGCGAGGTGAAAATCAGAGTCAAGCGATATTTCAACAGGTAAAATTGCAGTCTTCGGGCCATTGGCCGGAGAATCACTTTCCCGGCCAGCCTCGAGGCTTCTTTCGGCCACCTTCCCTGCTGCTTTTCCCGGTGCTTCTGCCCGGACTTTTTTCCGGGCTTTCGCCAGGGTTTCTTCGGGAGCTTCCGCCCAGGCTTCTGCCGCTTCTGCCGCCGCCTCTCTGGGTTCCGCCTTCTTTATAATCGCGCCGGCCGCCTTTTGGGGAGGCTTCTCTCTTTTCCTTAGGGCCGAAACCCCTTTGGGTTCCGCCAGCCTTATTTGGAGACTGATCGTCTTTTTTATACGCGCCGCGGGGAGTCTTCGAAAAACTAAAACCTTGGGCCTTTTGAGCTCCGGCCTGCTTTTCCTCGTCGTTATAAAACCCGTCCTTCCAATTAAAACGGGAGATATCATCCAGAGGTACGGCGTCGGCCGCCGCCTTGGCTATGTCCCGGAACATGCCCCTGGCCGGATTGGCGCAGGAGAGATCGAGAATAAACTTATCGAAGCCTTCTTTTTTAAGGAAAGGGACCCGATCGATAATCGAGAAGGGCTTATCGGGGCTTAAAACCGTGTAGTCCCGGCGTCCGCTGAGCTTGTAGGAGCTCCCGTCTCGGTCGACAAAGCTTGTGGGTCCGTATTTGACCGACAGGTCACCCCGAATCTTGAAAAGATGGGGATAGGAGAAGGTTATCGGCATGATCGCTTTGGGCGGGAGCTCCTCAGCGAGCCGCATCAGGTTCTGCTTGGAAATCTCCTGGGGCGGAATGAGGTATTTGATGCCCTGATCGAAGAGGAATGCCGCAGCCCAAAGGTTAAAGGCATAAAGCCAAGGTCCGGCTATGAGTTCCAGATCCCTGCCCCGCAGAAGTGAAAAGTGGGCAAGGTTGTTGATCACCAGGGTTTTTACTCCCCTTCCGATCCAGTAATCCAGTTCGGGCTCCAGCCATGCGGCGTCAGCCTCTGGATAATAGGGATCCAGCCAGAGCACTAGCCTGTCTCGCTTGTAGGGAATGCTGTCCTCGTTTTTTCGGAGGCCTTCGGCGTTCAGCTTGTCGAAAACGATCATTGCCTTTTGTGGCGCAGCAGCCAGCACGGCGTGGAGGTCCGCCACCTTTCCCACCAGAGCGTAATAGCCGGAAGGCAGGGAGGCTGTTTCCTTTTTGGTAACCGTGTTCAGCTGAGGCCGAGGGGCCGAATCCCTGGACGGGAAGGAGCGGAAGCGGTCGAGACTGTTGGGAAGTATGTTCTTGTAGCGACGGGCCATGGAGGCTGTCTGGATGAGGTACACATCGTCGTTCTGCCGCCAGTCACCCTCGATCTTGAGCAGCATCCCGCCGACCTGACTCTGAATTCCCCGGATCTTGGCGGTTATTCTTCCCGAATCGTCGGAACGGTGAATCCGGATTGAATCGCCCTCGGCCAGCCCGTCAAAACTATTCATTAAAGCCCAGCGTTCATCGTCGACGGTTTTGGCATCCCTTATCTTGCCTAGATGTATACCCGTGCCGCCCGCCTGGTCGGGGTGGATAGCGTCAGGGTTCCCACCTTCCATGAAAAAGCTGGTCTTTCTGCGGGCGAAATCAGCCTGGAGCATAGCCTTGGATTTGGCCAGGGCCCGCTCTTTGTCATTGCCGCAGTTATCGATAAGCTGTCGGTAGGCGGCCACTACGGTGCCCACATATTCGGCGGATTTCATTCTTCCTTCGATCTTGAAGGAATCGACACCGATCTCCATCAGGCGGGGAACATAGTCGATAAGCTGAAGATCGTCGGGCGAGAAAAAATAACCCTTGCCCAGGTCGCTGTCGTAGAGCCTCCGACAGGCCTGGGTGCAGGCTCCCCGGTTGGCGCTCTTTCCTCCGAGATAGGAGGAGAAGAGGCAGAGTC
>JAVEYV010000060.1:0-10048 GCA_034003305.1 Spirochaetia bacterium
GCTGCTAGACTCCCTTGGGTCTTGGGCGACCACTTCCAGTTTGAACTGTTGGGAAAGACCGATTATGCCTTCGAGAACATCGGCGGGGCAGGCTTTGTAGTCCAGGCCCTGTTCGCAGCCAAACCGCTGAACGGAGTCTTCTAAAAAGTCGAAATGGCGTCCGCCCTCGAGAATTCCGTGTTTTACCGCTTCGGCCATGCCCGAGGCGAACTGCTCGGGCTCCAGGCTCCGGAGCGTTTCAACGTCGCAGAATAGCCGTTCGGGAAAATGAAAGGATCCTATGACGTTTTTATACCCGCCGAAATCGAGGCCGTTCTTGCCGCCGAGGGCTGCGTCGCACATGGCCAAAAGGGTTGTGGGCACCGCGGTGAAGCCTATGCCGCGCATCCATATGTGGGCTGCGAAGCCGGCGGTATCGCTGACCGAGCCGCCGCCCAGGGCGAGTACCGTCCAGGATCGATCAACTTTATGCTGAATAAAACCGTTCAGGAGGGCAGGGAGGGCCTCGAGGCTTTTTGCTTTTTCACCCTCGGGTATCAGGACGCAGGGAATTCCGGGAAAATGGAGGCGGTAGAGGGCGTAGATTCTTTCGTCGCTCACCAGCAAGGTTTTTGTCGGCTTTATTTGCCCCAAGATCTCGTCCAGGCGGCAGAATAGCGGGCTGTCGCCGCCCTTTGCCCGCATGTTCGAATCCATTAATCCACCGAGTCCTTGAAATGTCCGGCTTCGGCATCGGCGTGGCCGCCGGCGATCCCAGCGCTTCTTGGGCGAGCCGAATCTTCTTCTTCAGCATCGACCCTGGCATGGAGTTCCAGCATGAAAGCTCTGGTAGCTTCCAGCTTTTTCATGAGCCGTTCGAACTGAGCCACCGAGAGTTGCTGATCCTTATCGCTCAGGGCACAGGAGGGATCGATATGAACCTCCACCTCCAACCCGTCGGCTCCCGCTACCAGGGCCGCAAGGCTCATGGGTTCTATCATGCTTAAAATACCCGTACCGTGGCTCGGGTCGATGAGAATGGGCAAATGGCTTTCCTTGCGCACCGCGGGAATCATGGAGAGGTCGAGGGTATTTCTTGTATAGGTTTCGAAGGTGCGGATTCCCCGCTCGCAGAGTATGACGTTGGGGTTTCCTTCGGCCAGAATGTACTCGGCGCAATTCAGCCATTCCTCGAGCGTGGAATACATGCCGCGTTTGAGCAGAATGGGTTTGGCCGACTTGCCCACTTCCCTGAGGAGAGAAAAGTTCTGCATGTTCCTGGCGCCGATTTGAAGGACATCGGCGTATTCGCCAACCCAGGAGACATCCCGGGTATCGACCACTTCGGTAACGATGGGCAGGCCGGTTTCTCTTCTGGCCTTGTCCAGGATCTTGAGCCCCTTGAGGCCCAGGCCTTGGAAGGCGTAGGGAGAGGTGCGGGGCTTGAATGCGCCGCCCCTGAGCATCTTGGCGCCTGCCTTTTTTACCGCGATCGCGGTCTTTACCGTCTGTTCCTCCGACTCCACCGAGCAGGGGCCGGCGATAACTACAAACTCGCCGCCAAGTTTAACGCCATTAACATCGATGACGCTGCGGCTGAAATCAGGTCTGGCCGCCGCGAGCTTCAAGTTTTTCATTGATTTCACTCTCCGATGACGAGCCACCCTCTATGAGTGGTTTGTCATTTTCCTGGCAATAATAGGGCCGATGATATAACTTCCGGAAGCCCAGGTCAAGGAAAGCCTGAAGTTTACGATATTAATATATTTCCGGCCCGCAATACTCCGGCTTCCGTTTGCATTTCCTCTGGTTTATCATGGCTCCATGTACTTTAATGAACTAGTAAGCGCCTATGACAGGCAGCGGAGAGAACGCAACATCTACCACGACCTCATGCGCTTCCGCGTACGGGAGGTTCTGCTGGTGGGAAGCCTCTACGATTCATTCGTGGTGGAATCAGACGGCATACTGACCGAGCAAATCTACGGCGAGTATTTTAAGCTCAACCTCAATACAATTCCCAGGGTAACCTGCGCCTATACCGAGGAATCGGCCATGGATCTCTTCAGGAGCGGAGGCTTCGACCTCGTCATCCTGATGGCGGGCATCGACTTCGACCTTCCCCTGCGTCTTGCCAATGCCATGAAGCAACTGTGGCCCGATATCCCCATCCTCCTCATGGCAACGAACAATTCCAGCCTGGAAAAGCTGGACATAGATTCCCCCAGCCTGGCGGCGATCGACAGGGTTTTCGTGTGGAACGGCTATTCCAAGCTCTTTGTGGGAATGATCAAGTACGTGGAAGACCTGAGAAACGTGCAAGCCGATACCCTTGCCGGAAGGGTGCGGGTGATTCTTCTCATCGAAGACTCGGTGCGTTTCTATTCCCGCTTCCTCCCGGTTCTGTACAAGGTCGTCCTTAAACAGACACAGACATTGATCGAAGAAGAAAAGGTCACCGAAACATATAAACTCCTTTCCATCAGGGCCAGGCCGAAAATCCTGCTGGCATCGAGCTACGAGGAAGCCCAGGAGATTTTCGACACCTACGAGGGAAACCTCCTGGCGGTGATCACCGATCTGCGCTTTCCCCGGCATGGGGTTCACGACGAAGAGGCGGGCTTCGATTTTCTGGCCATGGCAAAGACCAGGATTCCCGATCTTTCTTTTCTCGTGCAGTCCAGCGAACCAGGAATCAGGGAGAAGGCCTACGACTTGGGAGCCTCTTTCGCCGATAAAAACTCCGAGTCCCTGGAGATGGAGCTGGTCACCTTCCTACAGGAAAACCTGGGTTTCGGTTCTTTCCGTTTCTGCATGCCCGACGGTACCGAGCTTAATAGGGCCAGAAACATGAAGGAGTTTATCGATATCCTTCACGTGCTTCCGCCCGAAAGCCTGGCCTACCACGCCGAACGCAACCATTTTTCAGCCTGGCTTATGGCCCGCGGGGAAATCCTCATGGCTAAGGTACTGCGCCCCTACAGGATCAGCGATTTCCCAAGCCTTCAGACTATGCGGGATTTTATCGTAAAAATCCTGGACAACGTGCGAAAGGAAAAATCCCGGGGCATACTTCCCAATTTTGATGAATCCATGATGTCGGAGGAGAATTACGTCAGCCGACTGGTGGACGGATCGGTGGGCGGCAAGGGAAGAGGAATTGTCTTTATCCGCTCGCTGCTGGAAAATCTTGAGTTCTCCCGCTATATCAAGGGAATCGATATCAAGATTCCCCGCACGGCCTTTATCGGCATCGATGAGTTTGAGGTATTTCTGGAGAGCAACAATCTCTGGACTTCTTCATTCTACGGTCCCTTGACCGATGAATTGAGAAGAAACTTCGTTTCCATTCCCCTTTCCCGGTCCCTGGTATCCAAGCTCAAGCATTTTCTGGCGGCTACCACCAAGCCTCTGGCGGTGCGCTCCTCGGGGCTTTTCGAGGATATGCTGATGGTGCCCTTCTCGGGCATCTACGATACCTACATAATCCCTAACAATCACCCCGACCAAGAGGTGCGGCTCAACCAACTCTGCGATGCTGTCAGGCTCATTTTCGCAAGCCTTTTCTCCGCCGAGGCCCGCTCGTATTTCGAAATGACCGGCTACAATCTCGAAGAAGAGCGCATGGCGGTGGTGATCCAGGAGCTCGTGGGTTCGACCCACGGCGACTACTACTATCCCCACGTGTCCGGCGTGGCGCAGTCGTACAATTACTACCCCATATCCTACACCAAGCCCGAAGACGGCCTGTGCGTCTCGGCCCTCGGCCTGGGAACCTGGGTTGTGGGGGGAGGGGGCGCGCATCGCTTTAGTCCCCGGTATCCAAAACTCGACATGGTGCCTTCGGACCAATCCCTGGACAATACCCAACGGAACTTCCACGCCCTGGATCTGCGCCGCACCATGCCCGATCTTCTGGCTGGAGAGATGGCCAGCCTGGCCGAGCTTCCGATCCAGGCAGCCGCCACGGACAGGAAATTTCCCTACCTGGTTTCTACCTGGGACGCCCAGGACCTCCGCTTTGTCCCCGGAGACAGCGGAAAGGGCACGAAGGTGGTGGATCTGGCCAATATACTAAAATACGACGCGCTGCCCTTCGCCGAGGCAATCTCCATGATCCTGGACGTGGGTACGCGTTCCATGGGCACGCCGGTGGAAATCGAATACGCCCTCAACCTGGACGAGGCCACGGGTATTCCAGCCCTCTATGTTTTGCAGCTCAAGCCCTTGATCAATCAGCAGGACAAGGTGGATGTGGACCTGGAATCCCTGGATCGGCAGTCCTGCTTTATCTATTCGGACAAGGCTATGGGCAACGGCCGCTTCGATGACATAAGGGATATTCTCTGGGTCGACCCCGCGCTTTTCGATCGCTCCAAGACCATGGAGATGGCGGGCGAAATCGAGGAATTGAACGATCTTCTGCGCCAGGAAGGCAGGCGCTATGTTCTCATCGGTCCTGGCCGCTGGGGTACCAGGGACCGCTGGCTGGGCATCCCTGTCAGCTTTGCCCAGATATCCAGGTCCAGGGTGATCGTAGAGGCGGATCTGGAAGATTTTGTGGTGGAATCCTCTCTGGGCTCCCATTTCTTTCATAACGTTACAAGCATGAATATCGGCTATCTCAAGGTGGCTAAAACCGATGAGGGCTTTGTGGACTGGGATTGGCTCCGGAGCATGCCCTGCGCCCGCCGGACCGCTCACTGCTGCTGGACAAGACTGGAGACCCCGGTGGATGTGCTGATGGATGGAAGGACCAGCAAGGCAGCCCTGCTTAAGCCGGGCAGTCAAAAGCAGGAGGCCGAGCCCTGGATCGAGCGCCTCGATTGACGATAAAGCCTGTTTTGGGCAATACTCCTCGCTAATAGGCGCATTTGTTCCCATTGCGGAACGAGGCTGGGAGCTAAGGCTTTCAGCGCGCCCTCATCCGAAACCCATGGAGCCTGTCACATGGATGCCTTAAGCGTCGCTAAAACTCTTCATCCTTTGGAAGTCCGCATTCTTCTCGCCTACGATCCGGGAAGCGAAATCGACGGTGAAACCGTGCGTAGGGAGCTTAATTTCAGGGAAGGCCAGGAAAACCAGGCTTTTTCCTGGCTTCTTGCCAAAGGCCTCATCGAGGAGAAGGGAAGATCTCAGAGTCTCTTCTTCGAACTGACGGCCCTCGGCCGCGAGTACGCTGAAAAAGGGACTCCCGAGCGCAGGATTTTCGACTACATCCGGACCAAGGGAGCCGCGAGGCTGCCGGAGCTGGCCGAAACCCTCGCTCTGGAGCAGAAGTCGGTGGGTTCGGCCTTCGGTCTTCTTTCCAAGGAAGGCGCCCTGGGTATGAATGAGGAAAAGAAGGCTTCCATATTGCCTGAAGCAGCATTTCCCCCCCGAATGGAAAAACTCGGCGACATTATCGCCCGAGCTGTCTCGACGGAGGGCATACTCGAGGAAAGCAGCCTTGATACTGAATCCCTGGAGTTGGTCAAATCGGTGGCAAAAAAGCGCGGGGCAGGGGACGCTCCCTTCAGGGTTGCTGAACGCGAAAGGGTTGTATACAGGCTGAGCCCGGCCAGCGCCGAGCAGCGGAGGATACTCAAATCCCTGGGTGTCACCGGCGATGAACTAGGCGCCCTAACCCCGGCCTTGCTCGAAAGCGGAGCATGGAAGAAGGGGAGCTTCAGGCCTTACAATATCGGCGTGGCGCCTGCGCGCACGATTCCAGGCAGAAAAAATCCCTATGTGGAATTTCTCGAGAGTGTCAAAGACAAGCTTGTTTCCCTGGGATTCGAGGAATTCGACGGGAACATGGTAGAGACCGAGTTCTGGAACTCCGACGCCCTTTTTATGCCGCAGTTCCACTCTGCCAGGGACATCCACGATGTCTACAGCATCGAAAAACCCCCGATGGCCAAATTTATCGAAGAACCGCATCTTTCCAAGATTGCGGCTGCCCACGAAAACGGCGGCGACACAGGCTCCCGGGGTTGGAATTACCATTTCGACAGGGATTTTACCCGGCGGCTCATTCTGCGCAGCCAGGGAACGGTGCTCTCGGCCAGACAGCTGCCTGCGGCCAAGGTTCCGGGCAAGTATTTCGGCATAGTACGCTGTTTTCGCTACGACAAGGTCGATGCCACGCACCTTTCTGATTTTTACCAGACCGAGGGCATCGTTCTGGGAGAGGATGTGAACCTGCGGACCCTCCTGGGCTTTTTGGAGATGTTCGCCGTCGAGGTTGCCGGCGCCAAGGAAGTCAAATATGTTCCCGGCTACTTCCCCTTTACCGAGCCTTCGGTGGAAGTGCATATAAAACATCCGGTGCTGGGCTGGTTCGAGCTGGGAGGCTCGGGCATATTCCGCCCCGAGGTAACCAAATCCCTGGGCATCGATGTCCCGGTGCTGGCCTGGGGTCTGGGCATAGACCGCATGGCCCTCATGGCACTGGGCCTCAACGACCTGCGCGAACTCTTCAGTCCAGACCTGGAAAGCGTACGTCTGCGCAGAACTCTTATGCAGCCTAAATGATGGAGCGCAACAATGCCTAAAATAGAAGTTAACGAATCACTGTTCTTCCAGCTCCTGGGCAGGAGCATGGACTCGGTATCCCTTGAGAAGATTCTGCCCAACGCAAAGGCCGAACTGGATGCCTGGGATGATGCTTCCGTCGACGCCGAGGATCGCACGATCAAGATCGAACTGAACGACACCAACAGGCCGGACCTCTGGTCTACCGCGGGCCTGGCCCGCCAGCTCAGGGTAAAAGAGACGGGGAAGGTCCCTTCCTATCCTTTTTTTGTTCCCCTAGGCGAGTCCCGAAAAACACCCTATACGGTGATAGTCGATGAGAGTGTCCGGAAGGTGCGGCCCTATCTGGCAGGCTTTGTCGCCCGGGGACCGGCGATCAGCGATGCCATGCTCAAGGATTTTATCCAGACCCAGGAAAAACTCACCTGGAACTACGGGCGCAAGCGCCGCAGCGTATCAATCGGGCTCTACAGGCCTTCGATTATCGCCTGGCCTGTTCATTTTAGGGGGGCTGATCCCGATAAAGAGGCCTTTGTTCCCTTGCAGGAAACAAGAACCATGACCCTGCGGCAGATTCTCGCCGAGCATCCCAAGGGAAAAGAATACAGCTTCATTCTCCAGGACGAGGCGGTCCATCCCCTCCTTCTCGACGATAAGGACAGGGTGCTCTCCTATCCTCCGATCATCAACTCCGCCGATTTGGGCGCTGTGCTCGTAGGGGATCAGGATCTTTTTATCGAGGTTACCGGCACCGAGTATCCTTCGGTCAGCCTGACCGCATCCATTCTGGCCTGCGACCTGGCCGACATGGGTTTCAGCATCGAAAACGTCGAGGTCCAGTACCCCTACGATACACCCTTCGGCCGCAGCGTCTGCTTTCCCTGTTATTTCCAGCCTGAGATTAAGGCAGGGATAAAAGAAACCAGGAAGCTGCTCGGCCTGGACATGGATGCTGAAACTGCCAGGGAGGCCGCCCAGCGCATGGGTTCCCAGGCAAGGATCGAGGGCGATCACATCGTCATAAGGCCTGCTGAATACAGGAACGATTTCCTCCATCCTGTCGATCTTATCGAAGACATACTAATGGGCATGGGAATGGATAAATTCCCGCCCGAGACGCCCCATGATTTTACCATCGGGAGGCTTTCACCCATCGAGGAACTCTCTCGCAAGGCCAAACTCAGCTTTGTGGGTATGGGATACCAGGAGATGATTTACAACTATTTGGGCGGACGGAAGGACTATATCGATAAAATGGGAATAGAGCCGAGTTCGGTGGTTAAAATCAGCAACCCGATGAGCGAAAGTTTCGAATATCTGCGCAACTCCCCGCTGCCGGGTCTGCTGGGCACCGAGTCGGTTTCGTCGAAGGCTCCCTATCCGCACCGGATTTTTGAAATCGGCAAGGTAGCCCTCTTTGACCAGGTCGAGAATTACGGCATTGCCACACGGCAGTATGCCGGTTTTTTAAGCTGCCACGCCCAGGCCGACTACAACGAAACAGCCTCCCATGTGGCTACCCTCATGTACTACCTCGGCAAGGAGTATGTGGTTCGCGAGGCTCAGGATTGTCGTTTTATCCCCGGCCGCCAGGCTGAAATTCTCTGCGCCGGTAAAAGGGTAGGCGTCTTTGGCGAGATTCATCCCGGCGTACTCGAAGCCTTCGGCATTACCATGCCCGGCGCGGGCGGCGAAATAGACCTGGATCTGTTTTTAGTTTGAAGCCGCAGCTTTCTTTCCGGGCGTATCCCGGGAGGAAGGGCTGCCATGGATATTTTCGCCTACGAACCGCTAGGTTTTGAGGGGTGTCTGGTAAAAATCGAGGTTGATCTGCGCAGGGGCATCCCTGCGGTGGATATTGTCGGTCTTGCCGCCGCCTCGGTCAGAGAATCAAGAGAAAGGGTCAGAGCCGCAATCCGAAACTCAGGCTTCATCTTCCCCCAGGATCGAGTCCTCATCAACCTTTCCCCCGCCGACCTTCCCAAGGAAGGCTCGCTCTATGATCTGCCCATAGCAACGCGAATCTTGGCCGCCTCAGGCTCGCTGCCTGACTGCGCAAAGCCGATTCTTGCCGTTGGCGAACTCACCCTGGACGGTCACGTTCTTCCCATACGCGGCAGTCTTCCCGCATTGTTAAAAGCCAGTTCCAGCGGCATCCAGGACTATCTCGTCCCCCAGGGCAACCTCGCGGAGGCGGAACGGCAGAAGTCCGGAAGGCTCTATGGCATTTCGCATATTTCCGAACTTCCTTCTATATTACTGGCGCTTCGGGAAGGCAGGCTTCCCGATGCCCGAAGCAAGACTAATAAGGGAACTAAGCCGGGCTCGGCGGCCAGGCCAGGGCTGGATTTTTCTGACTACTTTGGCAACGGCGATGTGGTGAGGGCCTTGGTGGTGGCAGCGGCGGGCAGGCACAATCTGCTGCTTTTCGGGCCGCCCGGATCGGGCAAGACAATGGCCGCCATGAGGTTTCCCTCCCTGCTTCCGGACTTGGCGGAACTCCATGCCCAGGAGGTAGCGGCGCTCTGGTCTCTGCGGGGCAAGGTCTATGGAGATTCCGAGACAGGCGCAAGGCCGCCCTTTTGCGCGCCTCACCACTCGGCCTCACTCGAAGGCCTTGTAGGGGGAGGGCGGCCGCCGCGGCCAGGGGAGATAAGTCTGGCCCACCGGGGGCTTCTCTTTCTGGACGAGACTCCCGAATTCGGGAGGGATGTGCTTCAGGCGCTGAGGGAGCCGCTTGAACAGGGTTCTATCAGCGTAGTCCGGGCCGGCATGATCCTCCGCTATCCGGCGGATTTTCAGCTTATCATGGCCGCCAATTCCTGCCCCTGCGGCAACCTAGGCAATCCGGCTAAAACCTGTCTTTGCTCTCCTCTGGATATCCAGCGTTATTGGAAGCGTCTGGGGGGACCTCTGCTGGATAGAATCGATATGCGCATTCCACTGACAATACCAGAAGGATCAGCGCTCATGGATAGGCCAGTCTGGACCCAGGCGCAGCTCTGCTCAATGGTTGATTCGGCCGTGAGGATCCAGCTGCAGCGAAGCTCCCGCTGGGGAGGTCTCTATAACAGCCGGCTTGGGCCGGAGCAAATCCAGCAATTCTGCGCGCTCGGGCCCCGGCTGCGGGAGGAGTTCAGGGCAAAGGCCCAGGAACTGGGTTTTTCCATGCGTGCCTGCCACTCGGCGCTCAAGGTGGCCAGAACAATCGCTGACCTCAAAGGCGCAAATCCCATCGATCAGGATTCGCTTAAGGAGGCTGTGGGGTATAGGGAATTCGGCGACGGTTCCAACTACTGGCCCTTCTAGGCCCGAAAGAAGCATTTTTCTCTCGATCAAAGGCTGCGCCCCAGTTGACAAGGCTTTTAAATCCAGCTACTTTCCTCCTCGCGCCTTTTAGGGAAGGGGTTCGTGGAGTGGTTTGAGGGAGTTTCGAAGCAGGTAAAACGCTTCGAATTCTTCGAAAATCAGCCGTTTCGATCAAATCGATCTTGACAGAACCTAGGCGACTTAGGTACCTTCATCGAGCGCTCTGAAAAAGGGGGACCTTTTG
>JAVEYV010000061.1:0-9946 GCA_034003305.1 Spirochaetia bacterium
GAAGGTTTTCACCGACTGGTGCCTGTCCAAACCGGTGCAGGAGTACCTGGTGAACACCATGAAGCGCCGGCCAGTGCGTACCGATGTGGCGAGCCCCAAGGGATTGCCCGCGATGACTGAAATCAAGGGCATTCCCTACGATTTCGGCTGGGCAGCCGGCAATAAGTCTGCCTTTGTGAAGAAATTCACCGATATCAAGATGGATCTCGGACTTTAAGAAAACAGTCTTGATCCAGCTGTCCCCAGGGTCATAAGATTCCTCCGGAATCTTATGACCCTGGCGGAGATGCTGGGTTTTATTTATACTATCCAATATCTTCCATTCCTTCTTTTGGAGCTGTTCATGACGTCCATCAAAATTACCGGCGTGGAGAAAAGATTCGGCGAGCTTTTAGCCCTTTCCGACATAAACCTTGCAATAGAGAAGGGAGAATTCTTTACCCTTCTCGGTCCTTCAGGATGCGGCAAGACTACCCTGCTGCGAACCATTGCGGGGTTTTATCGGCAGGATAAGGGTGACATCTGGCTGGGCGACGAATTAATCAATGAAGTGCCGGCCTACCGGCGCAACACAGGCATGGTGTTTCAAAACTATGCCGTATTTCCTCATATGACCGTGTACGAAAATGTCGCCTACGGACTCAAGGTGCGAAAGCTCCCCGCCCGGGAGATCGAAAAACGCGTAATGAGCGCCTTGAGAAACGTCCACCTGGAGGGCTACGAGGCTCGAACACCTGACAAGTTATCCGGCGGTCAGCAGCAGCGCGTGGGTTTGGCCAGAGCCATGGCTATAGAACCGCGGGTTCTGCTTTTCGACGAGCCGCTTTCGAATTTGGACGCCAAGCTCAGGGTCGAGATGCGGGATGAGATTAGGGCAGTTCAGAAAGCCCTGGGCATTACCGCCGTCTATGTAACCCACGATCAGGAAGAAGCTCTTGTGATTTCTGACCGAATCGCGGTGGTTAATTTCGGAAAAATTCAGCAGGTGGGACCGCCCTGGGAGATCTACAAGAACCCCGTCAATCTCTTTGTAGCTACCTTCGTCGGAAAGATAAACGCATTGGATGTAATGCTGGGCGAAGATCTAGGCTCAGGACTGCGCCGTGCCCAGGCAGGGGCTTTAAGCTTCGCTGTTCCTTCAGCGGGCACCGAGAACTGTGTCAACGCGGTGCTGGCCTTCAGGCCTGAGGAAGTGGTAGAAACCGCCGATGATGCCGGTGGCGCCAACAGACTTGCTGGAACACTGGTCTCCACTGCCTTTTTAGGTACCGTAGTGAGCATGGAACTGGAGCTGGGCGGCAACACGATCGTGATTGAGCGGCACAGACCTAAAAAGGGCGATATCCCTGCGGTAGGAGACAAGGTCGAATTCGCCGTGCCCCCTGAATCCTGCTTTATCTTCGATAAACAGACCGGCGCACGACTGCGCGCCAAGGAGGGGCGATGAACCTCCGAGGGAAGAGAGCCGACATCTGGCACCTGGTAACCTTTATCGGTTTTGCCATTGTCATCATTTTTCTGATCTATCCCCTCTTCGATGTTTTCCAATACAGCTTTAAAAACAAGGAGACTGGGGAACTGTCGATGGCTAACTGGAAGGAATTCTTCGGCCGCGCCTACTACATGCGGGCCTTCGGGAACTCCATGTTCATATCATTGGCGACCACCTTCTTTTCCATGGTTCTGGGCATACCCCTGGCATTCTTTACCACCCGCTACAAGATTAAAGGTTCGAACCTTCTTACTACCCTGTCGGTGCTGGCCTTATTGTCGCCCACCTTTATCGGGGCCTATTCATGGATCACCATGCTGGGCCGAAACGGGTTTCTCAGGAATCTTCTTAGTTCGATAGGAATTACACTCCCGCCAATTTATGGGGCTTTAGGTATAATTCTCGCCGATACGCTGCAGTACTATCCCTTCATCTCGCTCATGCTGGCGGGATCCTTGATGACCATTGACCGTTCTCTGGAGGAGGCGTCGGAAAACCTGGGCGCTCGAGCTACGAAGACGTTTTTCTCCGTAACCATGCCTCTAGTCCTGCCTTCTCTCACCGGAGGAGCCCTCATCGTTTTCATGATGTCTCTCTCCAACTTCGGCACCCCAATGATCATCGGGGGCAATTATTTGGTTCTGCCAACCCTGGCCTACAACATGTTTACCAGTGAAGTCGGCGAAAGCCCAGGCATGGCATCAACGGTGTCGATCATCCTCATGCTCTGCGCCGCCGTAGTTATCGTACTGCAAACCTGGGCTTCGTCGAGGCGCAAGTATGCAAGCATGCTCGTGAATCGGCCCGTGGTTAAAAAACTCAAGGGAGTTAAAACCTTCTTCGCGCATCTAATCTGCTATCTCATTGTGGGACTTTCCACCCTGCCGTTGGGCGTAATTGTGTTCTATTCTTTCAGAAACACCTCGGGGCCGGTGTTCAAGCCGGGATTCGGCTTGGGCAGCTACAAGCAGATCTTTTTCGATGTACCCAAGACCGTGGCCAACAGCTTTATTTATTCCTTTGTTGCGGTAGTTCTTATCGCGCTTATCGGAACGCTCTTGGGATTCGTCATCGCGCGGAAGAGAAACCTGGCGGTCAAGGTCCTTGACCCCCTGCTCATGATTCCTTACATCGTTCCAGGCACCGTTCTCGGTATAGGGTTCATCGTTGCCTTCAACCGAAAGCCAATTTTTCTTACTGGCACCGCGGTCATCATGATCCTTACCTATTTTATCAGGCGATTGCCCTATTCCGTGCGCTCCGCCGCTTCGATCCTCAAACAGATCGATCCGGCCCTGGAGGAGGCGGGCATCAACCTTGGCTCACCCCCGGGGCGAACCTTCAGAACCGTTACCCTGCCTCTCATGCAGTCAGGAATAATATCTGGTGCTATAATGAGTTGGGTAACATCCATGAACGAGCTCTCGGCCTCGGTCCTCCTCTACGTAGGCAGGACCATGACCATGCCGATCAAGGTCTACCTATCGGTAGCCGACGGCTACTTCGGCACGGCCAGCGCCATGTCCACCATACTGCTGGCGGTGACGGGAATAGCGATGTTTGTAGTGAACAAGTACTTCAACAGAGGCTCCGACACCTTTATCGCATCGTAATTTCTGCGATGCAGGGCCGCCCTCCGCCTTGAGGCGGAGGGCGGCCTTCCTTTATAGTTGCAGCCATGAAACAGCAGCTCCTGTACTCCCACCGAAACGAGGACGGCTTGTCCGAAAAAGCCGCCCTTGAGTCCTGGACTCCCTCGATTATCGCCGATGGCCGCTTCTTTGCGTCGTTGGAAAAACCTGTCAGCGTCTACGTGCTTCGCCATGGCCAAAGCGAAGGCAATGCCACCGGTACTTTTCAGGGGAAACTCGACTTTCCCTTAGACAAGCGGGGGAAGGAGCAGGCGAAGGCTTCCGCAATCTGGCTCGCGGGACAGACGATCGATACCATCGCCGCCAGCCCCCAGAAACGCGCCGCCGAAACCGCGAGCCTTATCGCCACGGCCTGCGGCATAGAGGAGATTCGCTTTCTGGACAGCCTTGTGGAAGTAGATGTCGGAATATTCGGCGGTCTAACCTGGGAATCGTCAAAAACCGCTTATCCTGAGGTTTATAAAGAATTTCAATACCGCAGTTGGGATGCCGTGCCCGAGGCCGAAACTTCGAAGGCTCTCTACCAGCGAGCGATCGCCTCCTGGGGAGCAATCCGGGAACTTGCTGAGGAAGGTGCGGAAAAAATCTGCTGCGTATCCCATGGCGGCTTGATTCAGTGGCTGCTGCGTTCCACCTTTGGAGCCAAGAGCTGGCTGCCGCTCATTCCTACTTCGAACTGCGGAATATCCAGATTCGATATAGAGCCCACCGCCAAGGGAATGCCTGCATTCATTCAGTGGGGAATGATCAATTTCAAGGCTCCAGGATTGGGCGAAGGGGCCAAGCCGGTTTTCTGAAGGTAGTTCCTCGAAGCTTGTTGGGAGGAGTAGGTTCATTTTTATGATGTTTTATGCACCCTGTCAGGCGGTGCCGGACCTGCTTTTTAGAATTTTTCGCCTAACAGCACCCATAGACTTTCATCCTGCGGATAGGGAGCGACGAGCTTAATCTTCTCGCCGCTTTTTGGATGCTCGAATTCGGCGCTGCGACCGTGGAGCATGATTCTCCCGGTAGGAGAGCTTCTGCGGGCGCCGTACTTCAGATCTCCCTTGATCGGCCAGCCCATGGCCGCAAACTGGGCTCGGATCTGGTGATGTCGGCCGGTGAGGGGGCGGGCTTCGACGAAGAAATACCGATCGGTTCTCATTAAAAGGCTGTACGAAAGTTCGGCCTCAACGGAATCCTTTCGTTTTCGAGCCGAATCAGAACCTGGTTTGATCTCCAGGGCGAGGGATCTGTTTTTCTTAGGATCGCTTAGGATTCTGTGCCTGAGGGTTCCCTCTGGGGGCTGGGGTTCCTTTTCAAGGCAGGCGATGTAGCTTTTCACCACTCTGCGTTCCCTGAAGGCTTCTTCCAGGGTCCGCAGAGCCTCGGGCGTTTTGGCAAAGATCACTAGACCGGAACAACGACGGTCTATTCTGTGGGCGGCTTCCAAAAAAGCGGGCTTGGAATCGAGTTCAAGCCTGAGCAGGCTCTGGAGATCCTGATCTCCAGACTTGTCCGGCTGCACGGGCAAGGGGGTCAGTTTATTGGCTGCCAGTATTTCGTCGTCCTCAAAAACGATATCGTAGGATTTCATAGTTGCTCCCTTAGTATGCTGAAAGGCTGGATATGCCCGATATCTCGCCGGCTTCCGTCGCCGCCCTCAGGCCGCATACTTGCAAAATCTCGGTTATTCCAGCTAGTATCGTAGCATGGAAGCCCGATACGTACCTAGCACAGGGCTTCGGAGGAAGAAAAAGTATGAGCATCCATATCGCCGCTGCCCAGGGCCAGATCGCTGACAAAATCCTCCTTCCGGGGGATCCCTTAAGGGCGAAATTTATCGCTGAAAATCTTCTTGAGGGCGCCGAGTGCTTTAACGAGGTACGCAACATGTTCGGGTTCACCGGCCACTACAAGGGTGTAAAGGTATCGGTGATGGGGACAGGCATGGGTATGCCCAGTCTTTCGATTTACGCTAACGAGCTTATTCGGGATTACGGCGTTAAGCGTCTTATACGCGTAGGGACCTGCGGCGCCATGAAGGCCGAGGTAAAGCTGAGGGATCTGATTATCGCCATGAGCGCTTCCACCGATTCGAGCGTGAACAAGATTCGCTTTGCCGGCATGGACTATGCTCCCACCGCCTCATTTCCCCTTCTGTACAATGCATACAATGAGGCTATGGCGTCGGGCCTGCATCCCTACGTCGGGCAGGTGCTCTCTTCGGACTCCTTCTATGGTGAAAATCCGGAACAGTGGAAGCTCTGGGCTCGCTTCGGTGTGCTCGGGGTTGAGATGGAGACAGCGGAACTCTATACCCTGGCCGCAAAATACGGAGTTCAGGCTTTGGCGATTCTCACCGTATCGGATCATCTGATAAGCCATGAGCTTACCAGCGCCCAGGAGCGGCAGACTCAGTTTAAATCGATGGTGGAGATTGCCTTGAACGCGATCATACGATAGGCGGCTGAATCTAAGTTATATAAAAGGGCCCAGCCTGCCGGCTGAGCCCTTTTTATTCATTATCGAAATTCCTCAGGCTGGTTTGTCTCCGGATCCGTTCTTTGAGGGAGGCTGAGCAGCGAGATCCCGCTCTTCTGATTCGATATCTTCCTTTACCGCCAGTACATTTCGCTTTAGCTTGCCCATCTGGGAGTAGAGTTCATCCCGCAGCTCAACCATGCGGGTGCGGAATTCTTCCCGGTACTTCTCTTCCTCGGCGCGTCTTCTGCCCGCCGACTCGGTAGCGATAGTCTGAAGTGTTTTTTCCATGTCCGAAAGCCAACCGTCCAGTTGCTTGAAACTCTTGCTGCGTCGCTCGGAAAGATCGGCCAGCATGCCGTCTTCAAAGCCTTTCAGTTTATCTTTAACCGTATCGTAGGAATTCTGTTTAAGTTCTTCGATGCGCCTGGAGAGGGTATCGAGGCTGGCGCCCAAGGCCTTGGTTTCGGCCATGAAATTTTCTTCGAATCGGGTTCTATGATCTTCGAATGCCTGCCCGAAGGAGGCGAACTCTTCTTCAATGGAGTTTTTGGTCGCCTCGAGGGATGCGCGAAGCTCTTCCTGTCTTGTCTTGAGTTCTGAAAGGAGGGAGGCTGAGGCTTCTTTTGCCTTGGCCGCTTCTTCCTTGGCACGGAGCGCTTCGCTCGCCATGACCGCCCTTGCTTCGGAGGATTCCCTGGCAATAGTCTCCAGGGTCTCTGACTGTTCGCCATGCAGGCGCTCCAAGGTTTCGGCGGTGTTTGCGCCCAGGCGCTCGACCGCGGCCGTGGACTCTTTGGCCAAGCGCGACTGGGCTTCGGTTGTTTCTTTTTCCAGGCGGGCCATAAAGGCGGTGCCGCGCATTTCCAGATCCGACTGGGTTTTTCGCGCCGTGGTCTGGGCTTGTTCGAGCTTGCCGGCTACATCCTTGGCCTTCTGGGCGAATAATTCCTCGGCCTCGGCGAGTTTGGAACTTATGTCGCTCATCATGCCCTCGGCCTCACGCTTCCAGTCCTCTTTGAATTCTCCGATAAGGATTTTGAGGGCGCTCACCTGGCTGCTGGTTTCCTGGCCCACTTTAGCCAGGCGGCTTTCGGCCTCGGTTTCGAGTTCGGCGATGCGGCTGTCGATGCTCTGGCTGAGGGCGAAACCCTTGGCCTCGGCCAGCTCGGAATTTTCTCTGGTCTTTGCTTCGATGGAAGCCCGCAGGGAGGCAAAGGCCTGGTCTTCCACCGAGCTGGCCCTGTCTTGAGCCGTGGCAAGGGCTTTTTCGAATTCCTCATCCACCAGAGCCCTGGCGGACTGAGCCTTTTCAAAGGCGGCCAGAGCTTCATCCCGAACGGTATTCAGCTCGGTTTCTACAGAAGTAAGCGCTGACTTGAGTTCGTCGAGAATGGAATCCCTGAAGTTCTCGATAGTCTTCTGAGCATCCTGGGCAAAACCTTCCCGCAGCAGCGGCATCTCGCGCTCGATGGCTGAAAGGCTTTTTTTGGCTAAATCCAGCTTGCGGTTAACCCCTTCGGCAAAGACCTCTTCGTCGTGCACTCGCTTGAGGTTTTCGTCGACCCTGGCGGTCATGTCCATGAGCTTGGCCAGCACTTCGTCGTATTGTTTAAAGCGTTCGGCTATCGCGCCGACTGCGTCGGCCTTTTCGGCAACCGCTGCCTGGGCGGTCTGGAGCTTTTCCAGGGCGATTTTTGCCGCTTTCTGCTGGACATCCAGATCGATGCCGTAGTGCTTGAGTTCCTCAGCCCTTTCACCGACATAATCGTTGAGCTGCACCTCAAGCTTGTCCGCCAGGCGCTTAACCTTTTCCAGAGACCTGTTGTTTGCCGTAAGTTTATGATAGACAAGGAAAAAGATAAGGACTATGCCGAGGGTGATCAGGTTTCCGATCGAAAAAAGCATGAGACTCTCCTGGACGGGGATAACAATTGATTGCAGTATAAGATATATACCTGGCTTATGAAAGGGCATGGCTGCTGTCTGTAGGAGGAGCTTTATCGTAAAAAAAACTTCAACCAATAAAAGGATATCCGTGATTCTCAGAACAGCGAGCAGCGGAATTCGGATCATTTTTCTGCTTTTCAGCCTTACCCTGCTTGTCGCCCTTGCCGGCGCCCAGGCGCTCTACGCTCCTGAGCGTATAGCGCCTGGGGACCCCCTGGTCTGCTGGCTCAAGACCAAAGATCCGCTGCTCGAGGCAGAGCTTAGCTTGAAAAGCCAGGAGGGCAGGCGGCTGGCGGCGGCGCCGGCCTTCTTCATGCCCTCCGAAGGCCCCGGCTACCTCTACGGCTTTGTTCTAGCCCTCCCCGCAAGCGCGAAGGCCGGCGCCGCCTCGCTGCAGCTTTCTGCCCAGGTACAGCCCGCCGAAACTTCAGCCCAGCCCGCCGGCAAGCCCATGGCGCAGGAACTTGTCCGGGAAATCTTCATCGAGGCAAAAAGCTTCGCCCGGGAGGATATCCCCCTGGATACCGCAAACACCGCAATTCGCAGCGCCCCCGACCCGGTCAAGAACGCCCAGACAGCAGTATTCGCCGAAATCTTCAGGACAAAAGACCCGACAGCGCTGTTTGCCCTCGACACCATGGTTAAACCCTTAAGCGATTCCTGGAGAGTCACCGCCGGCTTCGCCGATCAGCGGCGCTATCTCTATGCCAACGGAGGCATCGATACCAGCCTTCACGGCGGCATCGATCTGGGAGCAGCCTCCGGAACTCCCGTCATGGCCTGCGCCCCCGGCCGGGTAGTATTCGCCGGCGACCGCATCGTCACGGGCAATACCGTTGTCCTGGAGCACCTGCCCAGCCTCTTCTCCATCTATATGCATCTTTCGGCCATCTCCGTCGCAGAAGGAGAGCTCCTCGACGCAGGCCAGCTTCTGGGCAGGGTTGGTTCCACGGGCCTCTCAACAGGCCCCCATCTCCATTGGGAACTGCGGGTCGGCCTCCAATCGGTTAACCCCGAATATTGGCTTTCCCGTCCGATACTTGACAAAACATGGCTTTCCGGTGAATTCTAGTCTGCCAACAAGGAAGGGAGGTGATTACTATCCGGCAAATACTGGTCGAAGACGGCGAGCCCCTCGAGAAAGCCATCAAGCGCTTCAAGCGCATGGTTGAAAAAGAGGGAATTATTCGTGAATGGAAAAAACGGGAGTATTTCGAAAAGCCCTCCACCATCAAGAACCGCAAGCAGAAAGCCCTTACACGCAAGCTTATGAAGAAAACCAGAAAAACCCACGATTCCAAGGGCGGCTACTGATAAATCCCCTGTGATTAATCGAGCATTCCGGGACTGAGCGATAAGCTCTGTTCCGAAAGAAAAGGCTGCCTTCGACGGCAGCCTTTTTTATACTGTGCACCCAGTATATGCTTAATTTTTAACCTCTAAGGAGCGTGCCATATGCTTTTTCATAGTCCAAGAACGCCGATTCGGTTTCGGCTGCCTGTCCTCCTTGCGCTCATCGTGCTTTTTGCCGGCGCCTGTTCAGGCAAGTCGAACCAGGTCGGTGCGGTCGACAAGCCCAACCCTAAATTGCCCACCGCGGTGCTTCGTTCGGGGAATGTATCCCTTGAAGTGGAGCTGGCCAAGACCGAAGAACAGCGGAATCGAGGCATGATGTTCCGCAAAAGCCTGGATGAGGGCAAGGGCATGCTTTTTGTCTTTGAAAGCGATCAAAAAATGGCTTTCTGGATGAAAAATACCTCTATTCCGCTTTCACTTGCCTATATAGGCTCCGACGGTACTATATTTCAGATAATAGACCTCGTCCCCTTTTCCGAGGACCCCCAGCTTTCCCAGCGGAGCATTCGCTACGCCTTGGAAGTACCCCAGGGCTGGTTTGCCAAAGTCGGGATCCAGGTGGGCGATAGGTTTGATATTCCAAAATTTAGATAGGAGCTGTTGATATGCGGGAAGTAGTCATATATGGAGATTCGGTGCTCCAGACTAAAGCTGGGCCGGTAACTCAGTTCGGCCCTGAGCTGGAACTTCTGTGCGCTGAAATGTTCGATGCGATGAAACACGACCGCGGAATCGGTCTCGCGGCACCTCAGGTAGGTGTCTCAAGCCGAATTTTCGTCACCGATGTCGAAGGAGACCGCAAGAGGGTTTTCGTCAATCCGGAGATTATCATGACAAGCCCTGAACAGGTTGAGTACGAAGAAGGCTGTCTTTCCTTTCCCGGCCTGTATTTTATGGTTAAGCGCCCCGCATCGGTAAAGGTCCAGGCCTTCGATGAGAAGGGGAAATCCTTCACCCTCGAGGCCAAAGATATGTTGGCCAGGGTTATCCTTCACGAAACCGATCATCTTGACGGTAAGCTTTTTATCGA
>JAVEYV010000062.1:0-9849 GCA_034003305.1 Spirochaetia bacterium
GGCTGCCTTCGGGATCGCCCACCTTGATCAGCGAAAGGAGCCTTTCCTTTTCCCTGACCGGATAGGTGTTGATTCTAGGATCCTGTTCGCTGATGTTGTCCACATGGACAATGTCGGCGTTATCGAAGTGCTCGGCGTATTCCTGGGCGTTCAAGGCTTCGTGATAGGATTTTCGCAGATCCTCCACCCTCTCGTAGCTTCTGCCTATCCCCATGACTACCCTGCGTCCCAGGCTCCGTTTGATCTCGCTCTGCAGTGTCTCGAGGATGTCCCATAATGCGGTCTTTTCCCCGGATTCCTTGTCCGCGGGCAACCTGAGGGCGATGCCGATCCTGCCTTTGGTGAGGGGAAGAGGAAGGTAGGCGTCCTCGTCCAGTGCCCGCGACAGTTGTCTGGTGGCGATCTTGATCACCTCGTCCGTGGAGCCCAGCTCCCTGAAAGGCTGACTTTCCTCCCCTTGCAGCTTGATCATGACGATGGTGTTCGGACAGACCTTGCCAAGGCAGGAGAGCATATCCGTCAGCTTGGCCTTGGAGAACTCGCTGAAAGCGACATTGTCGATGATATCTTCCTTTATAAAAGGAATGAGGTTTTCGTAATTGCGGTAGACTTCCCTGACATCGATAAGAACGCTCCATCCAAAAAGGGTGGCGCTGAGAATGGACACGGTGTAGTAGATTTCCCACTTCTTTGTGAGGGATCCGACAATAAAGGCGACGGCAAAAATCGAGACCCCACCATTGAAGAGAAAATGCTTGTTCCTGAGCAGATCGCGGAAGGAGGAGCCAAACTTGAGCCGAGCCAGCTTGATGGATGAGGAGAGGAACATCAGGGCACCGGTGACCACTTGGACGCCGATAGTCACTTCTCTGCCGTAAAAGGGAGGATTGCGCTCGGGAGTAAGGTTGTCATAGGCAGTCGCTCCGGCAAACTGGAACAGCACCTTGCTCGACTTTGTGCCCAGTGTGTTGAACAGGACATAGGTAAGCCCGAGGAGAACACCAATCGAGACGATTGCAGCCCCCAGACCCTCTATCTTCCGCCGGTTGAACAGATCAGAACCCAGAATGCTTACCGGAGCTATGACAGCGCAGAGGATAAACACCCTGATGTTGACGACGATAAGAGAAGCCGGGTAAGGACCCAGAATTAACTGCAGGGGCCTGCCCAGGGAAAAGATGCTCATGCCGATGAGGAAGACGATGAAATACCAGTAGGAACTGGCCTTGGAAGGGTTGGCGATGATGAAGTATCCGAAATAGAGAAGAAAGAAAAGCCCGGCGACGAGGGGGGCTATGATATTGGAAAATAATAGCATCGTCTCATTTCCGGCTTTGTTTCATTTTTGTCCAATAATACTAGGCGGGAAATCCCCAGACGTCAAGGAAGTATTTTTAAGGCGCCATACAGGCTTCCCCCAGGATTTTATAAAGCCTCCTTCCTCGCCGGATTCTGGATCGTTGCGGCGATATGGATGAATTCCGCCAGTATCATGGCGGTGAGGCCCCAGACTATTTTGCCGCCAAAGCGAAAACAGGGAACATCCCAGGTTCTGCCGTTCCTGTACAGAGGAAAGGTTGAGCGATTAGAGGGATCAAGGAGCTCGGGCAGCGAGACCTCGAAGAAAGAACTGGCCTCGCCCCCGTTGAGCTTATAGCCTGGCAGTGTTTCTACGCAGGCTGCGAAGGGGTAGACCCAATAATTCGATGGATGGGCGAAGATCGGACTTAAGGAACCGTATATGCTGGCAGCATCCACCGAAACGCCCAGCTCCTCCCGGGTTTCCCGAAGTGCTGCCTCGAGGGCAGTCTCCCCGGCATCCAGACCGCCCCCGGGCAGGGCGATCTGGCCTGGATGATGGCGCATTTCCTTTGGCCGCTCCAGGAGAGGGAATCTGAGAGCTCCCTCCTGCGGATGAAGGAGGATAAGGACAGCGGCATCCCGTTCTCCCTCCCGTTTTGGGCGCAGAGCCAACGGTTCAGCCTCGTCGATAAAAGGGGGAAGCATGAGCCTCCAGGCCGAAGGCCCGGGCAGGCTCACGCCGAAAAGTCTTTCCAGCGAGGCATTCTGGAAGCTTGTCGCTATGCCGCAATCATTGGTGCCGAGCAATAAAAGCCGCGGGACTGGAATAGGGCAGTCCCCTTACCTTCCCAGGCCGGGGATAAAGCCCAGCCAGCCGAGAAAGTAGGCCGCTATCAGGGCCCCGACCAGGACAAGAATAGCTATATAAAGGCCCCAGGGCTTTTTCTTTTCTGCAAAGGGATCGGCCAATTGTCGGTTTGCTCCAGCAGGCAGAACGGCCAGATGGCTCAAGCTCCCGCCGAAGGGTACATTGACCTTGAGTCTGGAGTTAACCGCCCAGCCCTCGGCGTTGAGAAGAGGGCCGATATTCCGCCTTCTAAGTTTCATGTAGGCCAGGATCATGGATGGGCCGGAAATTAGGAGGAGAATACCGATTATTCCCACGGGTACCCACACACCCATTCCCACAAAAAGGCTTAAAATTCCTGTTACCATGACACCGATACTGCCCAAGGCTACACCTATGGCGGCCACAGTGCCGACATCCATCTTCTTGGGCAAGGTCTGCTCAGGCTTGACATCTGCCTTTCCTGCCTGGGCTGCGCCCTCGCCAGCCGCCTTCATCTTGTTCATATTGGCGGCCTCGGCCGAGGCCGCGCGCTTCATGGCCATATCTTCAAGGGTTTTCACAAGCCACTTGTAGGGGCTGAAAAAGGCTTCCCTGATACTGATAGGCTGAACCACCACCTTGGTGATCACCGCGTCCCAGCTCTCGCCGTCGTTGTCATAGAAAATTCCGTTTCTGCCCACATAAATATTGTCCGCGTCCCCGCCGGTAAGGCCGGCTACAATGGACTTCTTTTTGCCGTTTTTCTGACTGAGCTCGCAGTATAGGAGGTACATGGACGCCAGTCCCGACATTGAGCCGTGGGCCGCGGGATTTTTTACATCCATGCAGAATTCTAATTCTCTTGCGTCCAGAAAGAGCTTGCCCGATTGGAAAATTCCTTTTTTTCGCAGGTAGAAGTTGTCGAAATTCACAAAGTTCCTGAGAATGACGATAAAATCACGCTTAACAAAAAGAAGGGTCTTAAGGTTTTTTAAGGCTTCGGCATCCGCCGCCTTCGCCAGGTCTTTTTCGATGAGAGCCCTTAGCGCATCTGTCTGACTGAGGTCTGCTGAGCCTGCGAGGACTGCCTCGCCGAGGGAACAGACTTCCGGCGAAGGCTTGCGGCCGAGCCAGGCAGTATAGGACTCAACGCGGGCCGCATTCTCCTCCCAGCCAGCCTGACAGATCGCCTTTGTTTTATCGGCTCCCATAAGATCGAGGAATCCGGCGACTGCCACAGCATAATTGGGGTGCATGGCAGCGTCGGGATAGAGAAGGCCTTCGCTGTTGGGAAGTGCCAGCGGAAGCTGGGCGAGTTCCGGAGAATCCGCGGGAAGATTCTTAGCGAGAACCGAGGCCATGGACGCTTCCAGCGCAGCGCCGGCTGTGGGCGATTTGGACATCGCCAAGATTCTGCAGCGTCTGAAGTAATCGGATACTGGTTCCTTGATCTGCTTGAGGAGCGCCGCCGCCTTTTCACCCTTGGATTGATCCGAAAATGCCTCAATAAAGGCTGGAAGATCTGCGGACCAGGCCTTATAGGCCTCGAGATCGGCCAAGAATCTATCCAAAGCCGCAGTGTTGACGCCAGGATTACCGCTTGCATCGTCGGCCTTATAGCCCTGAGCGATGAGGTACTCCAGGAAGGCTTTGAGTTTCGCATCCTTGGCAGCGGCGGGAACGACCACCCCGTCGCCATTGAAGGGAAGAGCAGCGAATGAAGCGATGGCTTTTTCCAAAGCCGCCAGGTCAACGCTATTTTCGCCGGCCTCTCCTCCGTTTATGGAGTGAACCTCAACGAGAGTAGCCTTTAAGCCTTCGTCTGACAGCTGCGCAGCCGAAAGCTTATCACTGCCATCCAGCAGACAATCCAGGCTTTTTAGCTTTGTCTTGAACTCTTCGATGCAGCGAAGAATATCCGGCACCCTGATCTTTCCGTCTTTATCCGCATCCAAGTACTCAAGGCTTTCCTTGATACCGGACTGGGCGGCGGGCATAGCGAGAGCTGCCCAGAGTTTTTGGTCCAAGGAAGCAAGGTTAGCGATATCCTCGCCCTTTTTAATTACAACCTGGTCGACCCCACCGATGCGGGCAAAGGTCCAGTTGCTGCCGGAAGCTTTCATAGTTACAGCTCCTTAGGGAATTAGAGATTATTTAAGAACTTATTTTGAAGTATTAGTCTTTTTTCATATTTGCGCAAGTAGAGAAAGTAGATTCGAATTGACGGAGTGAACAGAAATTGTATTCATCCGCACGAAAACCCTGGAGTTCTCCTCTATTTGACCCTGGTCCCCCGGTTTGGCTATACTATACACGATTAGGTTTAAAGATATTTGTCCGCCGGATACCAAGGAGCAGTCATGAGCGTCGAAGTCACCCTGACATCAGAAAATTTCCAGAAGGAAGTGCTGGAGTCCACCATTCCTGTTCTCGTCGATTTCTGGGCAGAATGGTGCATGCCCTGTAGAATGATAGCACCTTCCATCGCTCAGATTGCGGAGGCGTATAAGGGCAAGGTCAAGGTCGGCAAGGTCAACGTGGATGACCAGGGCGACATTGCTTCTCAATACGGCATCATTTCCATACCTACCCTCCTCTACTTCAATGAGGGGCAAATGGTCAAGCAGAAGGTAGGCGCCCTGCCTAAACACGAGATAGAGAACTTTATCAAAGCTTGAGTTTTTTGATTTCGACGCATTTTTATGTTACGGCGCATTGGGCATACCGGATTTTCTGTTAGCCTTTGCGCCTGCAGCCCTTGGTTCCAAAGAGCCGGGACTCTGAGACCCGCTCTCGCCTATAAACCACCGACTTTTAGCTTCTAAAGAGGTCCTGAGACAGTGGAGCGGCTTGGAACTTGAGCTCTTCCACAGCAGGGCATCTTCCCAAACTGGGGGATTCGAAAACTCCCATATTCCCTGGGAGGCCATCTCATCAAGCAGGGTGGAAATTTTTACAGAATCCACCGCTCCGCTCTTTTCCTGCTCGGCAAAAAACAGCCCGTCTACCACAGGACCTGCGGCTCTGTTGCGCAGGACGATAATACCTGTCCTATCGGGGACTCCCCCTGCGCCAGCCCAAAAATCCCTTCCTTCCCGGCTTGAGTCCACCCCGCCGGAAATAGATCGATCGCTGCCGGATTCGTCCTGCTCCTCCGGAATCCCCTCGGGAGAACAGTGCAGGACAATAAGCTCGCCGGTCTGGACGAAACAAGGCGGAAAAGAATAACTCATGAGTTTAACCGAACTGGCCCATTGCAGCAGAATACCGCCAAGATTGCCTTCCTCCTCGACCAACAGCTCGATATAGTCCCTGTGAAAATTACTGGCTGAACTGTTCTTGCCGGGCTGAACTTCGTTGAGCAGAAGCTTGGCCGGCGAGGCGTTATAGCCGACAAAGCCGAAAAGAAACCTTGTACTGTTGCCCGCAGGATCTTTAACCTCGCCAGAAAGGCTGCATTCCCTGCCGGGTTCCGCTTCAGGGATAAGTTCAACCTTCAGCAAAGGGCCATCTGCGCTGGGAGTGGCAGAAATGCCCTTAGGATCGAAGGCGAAACTCGATATCACAGGCAAGACCGCTTCATCAAATAGAACGGTAAAACTATGGCTGTCAGCCTGGCCGGCGTCTACTACCGAAGGCGGGCGGATATCCCCCAAGGGCATGAGTAGCCCCGCGGGCTTGGGTGAGCAAGACCATAGACACGAACAAAGCGCAAGGACCTTCCACATGACAGCGAGTCTCCCTGTACCGTATAACGCATTAAGCCGAGGCCCCTGCTTCAATGTTGCCTTGCACCCTGTTCCGCGGCTAAAATGAAGCCATGAATATCGTAATAGCCAATGATCATGGCGCCGTTGAGCTTAAAAAACAAATTGCGCTGTGGTTGACCCAGAAAGGGCATAGTGTAAAAAACCTCGGTGTGGACAGTGATGATCGGGTGGATTATCCAGACATGGCCAGGGCCGCTGTAAACGAATTCAAGAAAGGGGGATTCGACTTCGGCATTCTGCTCTGCGGAACTGGAATAGGGATATCCATGGCGGCCAACAGGCATAAGGGGATTCGCTGCGCACTGGTGCACGACAGTTTTACCGCCCTTATGGCCAAGGAGCACAATAACGCCAATTTTATAGCCCTCGGCGGCAGGGTCCAGTACAGGGAAAGGCCGGAGGACCTTCTGGAGGTGTTTATGAACGCCAGCTTCCAGGGGGGCAGGCATGAAGATCGAATAGAAAAAATCGATATGGTGTAAACGACGGCGAGGCCCTTGACGGGGCCCTTGGCGCTGCCAAGGGCCCCGCTTTTAGCCCAGCCCTACGCATTCCTCTCGGTTGCCGCCAAGGGCGCCGTTTTTAGCGCCGCCTTGTATGGACCCAGACAGAATCATCCGACTAATCCCGACCGCTCCATTGCCCTTGCGGCCAGCGCGGTCAATTCTTCCCGGCTCTCCGCCTGGGCAGCTCCGTAGAGCGCCGCCCCGTAGAGTCCGGCCTTTTGCAAGAACCTGGCCTTTTCCACGCGGCAGCCTTTCCAGCCATCGCCGTATACAAGCCCGGGCAACTGCGCCTGAATGCTCGAACAGAGATGAGGAGCTCCCTCGATTACCCCTCCTCCCAGGACAAGCGTGTCCGGAGCCAGAAGGGCAAGACCTGTTGCGGCGGACCGCGCGAGCGCCGCCGCGGCCACGGCATCGACGCATACGGCCAGGGGATCGCCCTGGGCATAGGCGGCGTAGACATCGCGGGCGTTGAGCAATTCTCCGGCGCGAGCGCGGGCAGCCAGCCTGGACCCTGCAAAAGACCTGTCGATGTCCCTGGGTTCCATACTGCCCAGCCTTGCGTCTCTGCCCAAAGCCAGGTCAACGGCTATTCTCCCGATGGAAGGCCCCGAGGCATACGCCTCGGCGCAGCCTGAGACACCGCAGGCGCAGCTCCGGCCTCCCGGCTCTACAATGCTGTGACCGAGCTCCACTGCCCTATCGTTGCAGCCGCCCAGGATTCGGCCGTCCTCAATAAAGCCTCCGCCGATACCGGTTCCCAGACCAATAAAGAGAAGGGCCGATGAAGTATTAAAGCGGGCGCCCCACTCAGCATAGGCGGCCATATTGGCGTCATTCCGCACAACACAGGGAGCGGCTGCCATCGCAGCAAGAGCCTCCCCCAAGCCCGTCCCGGCCCAGCCGGAAATATTCGCCGCCATTCCGACGACCACACCCCGCTTGTCCACACCGCCCGGTGTGCCGGCGCCAACTGAAGAGAGAGCCCCGAGGCTCGATAGTTCTTCAACCAGATCGGCGATGCAGCGGAGTACAGCCTGCCTGCCCTCCCCGGCCGGAGTGCTCCGCACCGCCTCGATCCGCAAAATACCGGCCTGGTCCAGGACAATCCCTTTCAGGCTCTGTCCGCCTATATCGATGCCGGCAAAGTATTTGTCCATTATGGATACCAGGCTTACTTCAGCGAGTAATGCTGGCCAGCCTGTGCGATCTCCACCGAAGGCAGGCCTGCATCCTGGAGCTTTACCTTCATGGATTCGAGCGCCTTCGACTCGCCGTGGACCAGCAGAATGCTCTTGAGATTCTGCTTATCCGTTTCCGAAAGCCAATTCAGTGTCTCCTGCCAGTCCGCATGGGCTGAAAAGGCATCGATGCTTTTCACATCGGCGGCTACCTTGAAAAAATCCCCGTGGATCCGCACTTCCTGGGCCCCATCCATAATCCTGCGCCCCAGGGTTCCCTCGGCCATGTAACCCACAATCAGTATCGTGTTCTGGGACTTTGAAATGTTATGGATCAGATGATGCTGAATCCGCCCCACCTCGCACATGCCGTCCGCCGAAATGACAATCATCGGTTCCTTTGCCGTATTGAGGGCCTTGGAGTCCTCCACGCTGCGGGAAAAATGCAGGCTTGCGAAGCCAAAGGGGTTTTTAGAGTGGGTAGTAAAGGCATCGTGAGTTTGTTTATCATAACATTCAGGATGAATACGGAAAATGCCTGTAGCGTCCACCGCCATGGGCGAATCCACCCAGATGGGAATATCGGGAATCCTCCCCTGGTCCAGAAGCAAATGAAGGGTAAAGATCAGTTCCTGGGTCCGTTCAACCGCAAAGGCCGGAATAATTACCTTCCCACCCGCCTGTGCTGTGGAACGGACAACAGCGGCCAGCCTTTCAATAGCATCGCTTGTGTTTTCATGCAGCTTGTTGCCGTAGGTGCTCTCCAGCACAAGGTGATCCAGTCCGTGCAAGTGTTCGGGATCGCGGATTATCGGTTTGTTCTTGCGTCCCAGATCGCCTGAAAATCCCAGCACCCGCTGTCCGCCTTTTTTCGATTTCAGCGTCAACCGAACCAGCGCCGAACCCAGGATATGCCCTGCGTCCAAGAACTCCAGGCTTACCCCGTCCAGGATGCTAATCGGCCTGCGATAGTTGATCGTAATAAACTGTTCCATGGTTTTCACTACATCCAGATCGTTATACAGGGGCTTCCAGTCGAATTTTTCATTTTTCTTGGCTGCCTGACGGGCGAGGTAGTCCGCGTCCCGCGCCTGAATATGTGCCGAATCCATCATAATGAGGTTGGCCAGGTCCCTTGTGGCCGCCGTGGCGAAGATATTGCCGCTAAAGCCATTTTTGACAAGATAGGGCAATAGCCCGCAGTGATCATAATGGGCGTGCGTGAGCACTACCGCGTCCACCGATTCCGGTTTGACGTCCCCCAGAAGGGCCCTGTTCTTGGTATCCGATACCGCTCTTCGGCCCTGGAAGGCTCCGCAATCCACAAGAATCCTCTTTCCCTCAAACTCCACTAAGTGTTTGGAACCCGTTACTTCGCCCGCGGCTCCCAGCGCTCTAATCTGTATATCCATACCCTTACTATATCACCGATAGCGCTCGTGTACTTGCGGAATTTGCCAAACTCGGCATACTATCATTACCAGCATGGCTGATCGGAGAATCCTGAACGTCGAAAAGCTCGCCTCGGGCGGGGACGGCATCGCGTTCTCCAATGGTCAGGTTGTTTTCATCCCTTTCAGCATCCCCGGCGAAACCCTGCTCTGTGAAATAACCGAAGAAAATCCCGACTTTCTTAGGGCAACGGCTCTCGAAACCCTCGCCCCCTCCCCCTTCCGGGTTGAGGCTCCCTGTCCGCTCTTCGGCAGCTGCGGGGGCTGCAGCCTCCAGCACATCGAGTACTCAAGGCAGCTGGAACTAAAGGGAGTAATTTTCGCCGAATCCCTCGCCCGGACAGCCAAGCTCCCCGGCCAGGAATTCAGCCTGGTTGCATCGGAACCTTACTCGTACCGAAACAGAGTGGAGCTTCACCTTACCCCCGATCAGGGCTTCGGCTACATGAAACGCGCCTCGGACAAGGCCGTAAGAGCCCCGGGCTGCCCCGTCGCGATCAAGACAATCTCGGACTGGCTTAAAACCCAAAACAGAAAAAGCAACCCCGGCAAGGAACTTCAGGCACGGATAGGCACAAAGGAGCGATTCGTTGTCTTTGCCCAGTCGGGTGAGCCTGCGATCGAAGGCATGCAGGCCAAGGCCCAGGCTCTTGTGGGCGGCCGGAGCTACAGCTTTCCCTTGAATCATTTTTTTCAGAGCAATCTCAGGATGGCTGGTCTTTTAGTCCGAGAAGCGCTCTCGGGTCTTTCGGGAACCAGGGCGCTGGACCTCTACGCGGGGGCCGGCCTCTTTGCCGCTGGCCTGGCCGA